>JBKPDM010000018.1:0-4666 GCA_046727895.1 Pseudomonadota bacterium
GCTCATGGGATGGCTCGGCATCAGCAGCTTCGCGCTGCTTCTCGGTATCCTTTTCGTGAGCCTGTTGTCGCAGCCGAGCGGAGCCGAGATCGAGTGGCTGTTCGGCCATTGGTTTGGCCCTAATTCGAGCGACGACACCGCCACCGGCCGGCCGCGAACCCATCAAGCTGCAATCATCCCGGAACCGCCGCCGCCCGTGGATGGCCTGCCGCTGCCATCGCCGCCGCAGGTGGATGAGCTGCCGCTCCCCTCGGAGCCCATGCCGCCGGCGGCGGCGGAGAAATCGCTGGCGCCTCCTCAGCTGAGCTTGGCCGCGCGCTCGGAGTCGATGGTCTATACAGCCGAAGCGTCCAGTGCGAAGGCGCGAGCCGCGAAAGTTCCAAGCCCGAAAGTTCCACCATTGCCCGAGCTCAAACCCGCGGCTGCGAACCAATAACATGCCCCTGGCTTTCGGGGGACGGCCATTCCGATTCGTCCGGGCCACGATGGCGGCATCATGATCCCGGGAGCGATGTTTGCTTAGCCGTCGGACGCTCAGGCCCGAGCCGGTTGGTTGGCAGCTCGGAGCGGACTAGGTTACAAGAGGATTTGGGCTGGCGTCTGGCGTCGTGGTCCTACGGACCGCGACGATCGAGCGCTTGGCCGAAGCGGCGGAAGCGAGGCGGTCGAGGAACAGCCACCAGCGCGGCCAGCTTTCGCGTTTTGCTGAACGAGACGGTCATGACCGGTGCCATCAAATTCACGCTCGACGGCCGCGAGGTCGAGGCCGCGCCCGGCGAGTCCATCTGGCAGGTGGCCGAGCGCCAGGGCACCCTCATCCCGCACCTCTGCTGGCTGCCTGAGCCCGGTTACCGGGCCGACGGCAACTGTCGCGCCTGTATGGTCGAGATCGAGGGCGAGCGGGTGCTCGCCGCATCCTGCATCCGAAAGCCTACGGCCGGGATGAAGGTGATCACTGCCTCGGATCGAGCGCGGACCGCTCGCCGCATGGTCATGGAGCTGCTCCTCGCCGACCAGCCGGCGCGGGCGCTCGCGCACCATCCGGACTCGCGCTTGTGGCAATGGGCCGAGCGGACGGATGTGCGCGAAAGCCGCTTTCCCAAGCGTGGGTCGCCGACCCCCGATCTGAGCCATCCGGCGATGGCGGTCAACCTCGATGCCTGCATCCACTGCAACCTCTGCGTGCGCGCGTGTCGCGAGGTCCAGGTCAACGACGTGATCGGCATGGCCTACCGCAATGCCCATGCCAAGATCGTGTTCGACATGGACGACCCGATGGGCGCCTCGACCTGCGTCGCCTGCGGCGAATGCGTCCAGGCCTGTCCGACCGGCGCGCTGATGCCGGCCACGGTCGTCGATGAGCGTGGCATCGGTCATCCCGAGGTCGACCGCCGGGTCGCGAGCGTCTGTCCCTATTGCGGCGTCGGCTGCCAGATCACCTACCATGTCAAGGACGATCGAATCCGCTACGTCACCGGACGCCAAGGTCCGGCCAACGAGAACCGGCTTTGCGTCAAGGGGCGCTTCGGCTTCGACTACATCGCGCACAGGGACCGCCTGACCCGGCCGCTGATCCGCCGGGACGGCATGCCCAAGGTGGTCGACGACGCCATCGATCCGGCCAACCCGCTCACGCACTTCCGCGAGGCGAGCTGGGACGAGGCGCTGGACCTCGCCGCGAAGGGTCTGCGCGCGATCCGCGACAGCCACGGACCCAAGGCCCTGGCCGGCTTCGGCTCGGCCAAGGGCTCGAACGAGGAGGCCTACCTGGTCCAGAAGCTGATCCGGACCGGCTTCGGCTCGAACAACGTCGATCACTGCACGCGGCTCTGCCACGCGTCCTCGGTCGCCGCGCTCCTCGAGAACATAGGCTCGGGCGCAGTCACCGCACCCTTCACCGCGGTCAAGGATGCCGAGGTGATCATCGTGATCGGCGCCAATCCGACCGAGAACCACCCGGTCGCGGCGACCTACTTCAAGCAGGCAGCCAAGCAGGGCAAGACCCTGATCGTGATGGATCCGCGCGGCCAGGCGCTGAAGCGCCACGCGACCCACATGCTCCAGTTCAAGCCCGGCACGGACGTCGCTCTCCTGAACGCGCTCATGCACGTGATCGTCGCGGAAGGGCTGTACGATCGCCAGTACATCCAGGCGCACACCGAGAACTTCGACAAGCTGAAGCAGCATCTCGCGGCATTCCCGCCCGAGAAGATGGCCGCGGTCTGCGGCATCGACGCCGCGACGCTCAGGACCGTCGCGCGGGCCTTCGCGACCGCCCAGCGCGCCATCGTCTTCTGGGGCATGGGCATCTCGCAGCACGTCCACGGCACCGACAACGCCCGCTGCCTGATCTCGCTGGTCCTGATGTGCGGCCACGTCGGCCGGCGCGGCACCGGCCTGCATCCGTTGCGCGGCCAGAACAACGTCCAGGGCGCCTCCGACGCCGGCCTGATCCCGATGGTCTTCCCGGACTACGGCCGGGTCGACAACGACGAGATTCGCCGGCGCTTCGAGGAGCTCTGGGAGACCCGGCTCGACCCCAAGCCCGGGCTCACCGTGGTCGAGATCGTGAACGCGATCCACGCCGGCCAGATCCGGGGCATGTACATCATGGGCGAGAACCCCGCGATGTCCGATCCGGACGCCCATCACGCCCGCGCGGCGCTGGCCAGGCTCGAGCATCTCGTCGTCCAGGATCTGTTCCTGACCGAGACCGCGACCTATGCCGACGTGGTCCTGCCGGCCTCGGCCTGGCCGGAGAAGAACGGCACGGTCACCAACACCAACCGTCAGGTGCAGATGGGCCGAAGCGCGGTGCCGCTGCCCGGCGAGGCGCGCCAGGACTGGTGGATCATCCAGGAGCTCGCGCGCCGGATCGGCCTGGACTGGAACTACGGCGGCCCGCATGAGGTCTACGACGAGATGGCCCGCGCCATGCCGTCCCTGAACCACATCACCTGGGAACGGCTGCTGGCCGAGGACTCGGTGACCTATCCCTGCGATGCGCCGGACCGGCCGGGTAACGAGATCGTGTTCGCCGAGGGCTTTCCGACCCCGACCGGCCGCGGCCGGTTCGCCCCGGCCGAGGTGCTGCCGCCGGACGAGCTGCCCGACGACGACTACCCGATGGTCCTGACCACCGGCCGCCAGCTCGAGCACTGGCATACCGGCGCCATGACCCGCCGCGCCAGCACCCTCGACCGCCTCGAGCCCGAGGCGGTCGCGAGCCTCCACCCGCGCGACCTCC
Organism: Pseudomonadota bacterium; assembly: GCA_046727895.1. Taxonomy (GTDB): domain Bacteria; phylum Pseudomonadota; class Alphaproteobacteria; order Geminicoccales; family Geminicoccaceae; genus DATAOG01. The sequence goes on from JBKPDM010000018.1 coordinate 3,248, forward strand.
GCACGCTGGGCGTCGCCCCGGGCGAGCCGATCCGCGTCACGACCCGGCGTGGCGCGATCGAGCTGAAGGCGCGCGCCGACCGCGCGGTTGCCCTGGGCATGGTCTTCATCCCGTTCTGCTATGTCGAGGCGGCGGCCAACCTCCTGACCAACCCCCAGCTCGACCCCTACGGCAAGATCCCGGAGTACAAGTTCTGCGCCGCAAGGGTCGAGAAGGCCGAGCAGCCGGCCGAAGCCGCTGAGTGAACGACGATTGGTCAGCCGCTATTTGCGACCTGAAGCCAGGCAGCATATAAGCTCGCTGGTATCGTCGACAGAGCAGCCGTGACGGGTGCAACGAACACGCCTGCTGTTTCTTCGCCCCTTGCTGCCGCGGCTGTGATCCCAGCCACAACAAGCCCAAGGGTGTTTGCAACCGCTCCGCCGCAGAGGGCAAGACCTACCGCCATCCAGAAACCCGGCACGAAATCGACATGTTCAACGCCAGCCATCCTTAGGGCAGCAGCGATCATTACTGAAACTTCTGCAAACGATGATAAGCTTTGAGTGCCCGGAATAGGGATTATACCTATCAACAGTTGCGCGAGTAGACCGAACCCGCCAATCGAGATAAATTGGATCGGTGAGAGGGTACTAAGAAGATGCAACCCAATTCCATTCTCAATGCCAAATAGGATCGGCAGCAAGAGGACTACTGCCAGGGCCAGCACGGCGGCGCGCCACACAGTGAAGACCACTACGTGCAAGAACAATCCCGGCAGAGGAAGCGCGAGAGGAAGCAGCCCGATTAGGCCGCAGCAGAGGGTAACCGCCCAAAAGCGCCAATGCGACAGGATGTAGGCGGCCTGAATCAGAATGTCCAAGAACATGCACGTTGTCCCGTGACCAACTTATAGTTGGGTAGGACTGCCGGGTCAAGATCATTCTCGGCGTCGTTTGATTAGGCACACCTCCGCGAGTTATACCTTCAGCAGCCGTGGAAGGCGAAGGCCATGACCTTGAAGGAGCTTAGGGCCCACCGCGCAGCGATCGTGGCGATCGCCGGACGCTACGGTGCTCGCAACCTCCGGGTCTTCGGCTCGGTGGTGCGGGGCGAAGCCGATGCCCAGAGCGATGTGGATTTCCTGGTGGAGCTGGAGCCCGGGAGAAGCGTTCTCGATCTCGGCGGGCTGCTCATGGACCTCCAGGAGCATCTGCACTGCAAGGTCGACGTGATGACGCCGGCGATGCTGAAGCCGCGGGTTCGCGAGCGGGTTCTGCGTGAGGCCATGCCTGTGTGAGACGCGATGCCGAGCGCTTGCGAGACATCCTGGGGGCGACGAGCAAATCCGTAAGCACAGTTCCAGGGGGCGCGAGGCTTTCGAGCGCGATGAGCTGATCCAGGTCTGGATCGTGCACCACCTCGCCCGACTGGGGGAGG
>JBKPDM010000019.1:0-4413 GCA_046727895.1 Pseudomonadota bacterium
CGCCTCGGGCTGCCGCGCCGCGGGCTGCACGCGCTCAGGCACTTCTATGCGTCGATGCTGATCGACCAGGGCTTCGGGCCGCGGCAGGTCATGGGGCTGCTCGGTCACAGCAGCATCGCCATGACGATGAATACCTACGCGCACCTGTTCCCGATCGGCGAGGACGACCACGCGCGGCTGAACGCGGCCGAGTTGGCGCTGGTGGGCTGATGCTTGCGACAAGGCTGCGACAAAACCGGCTGAAAGCCGCGCAATGTCTTGATTTGAGGTGGAGCGACTATCCGCAGATCGGCGCCTGGCTCGAGCGCATCAAGGCTCTGCCCGGCTGGGTCCACCCCTACGAGCTTATGCCCGGCCATCCGCTGCCGGCTAAGGACTGAACGCGCGCCTGTAACGAGCCGCCTCAGGCCGCCTCAAAGCGACCGAAGTCCCAGTCCTTGCCGGGGGCGGCAGCGAACAGCGACCTGGTGTAGGCGTCCCTCGGGTCGGCGAACACCTCGCCCGCCGGGCCGGCTTCGACGACGCGGCCCCGGTGCATCACCGCCACCGTGTCGCACACCTGCGCCGCGACCCGCAGGTCATGGGTGATGAACAACATTGCGAGCTCGAGGCGCTCCCGGATGTCGTCGAGCAGCTCTAGGACCTGGGCCTGGACCGAGACGTCGAGCGCGGAGACCGCCTCGTCGGCAATCAGGAGCTCGGGCTCCATGGCGAGCGCGCGGGCGATGCAGATCCGCTGCCGCTGCCCGCCCGAGAACTGGTGCGGGAAACGGCCGAGCGCGTCGGGATCGAGATTGACCAGTGCCATCAATGAGCGCGCCCGGCACTCGGCGTCGGCGCGGGCGAGGCCGTAGTTCATCGGCCCTTCAACGATCGAGGCGCCGACCGTGCGGCGCGGATTGAGCGAACGGTAGGGATCCTGGAAGACGATCTGGATGCGCCGGCGATAGGAGCGTAGCCTGCGCTGCTTCAAATGGCCGATTTCCTGCCCGCCCAGGTAGATCTCGCCGGCGGTCGGGTCGATCAGACGGGCGATGCACCGGGCGACCGTCGACTTGCCCGAGCCGGATTCGCCGACGATGCCAAGCGTCTCGCCGCGCCGGACCTCGATCGAGACCCGATCAACAGCGCGCACCTCATGGCCCTTTCGGAGCCAGCTGCCACGATAGACCTTGGTGAGTTCCGCCGTGCGCAGGACGACATCGGCCCGCGCTGCGCGCACCCGATGGCGCGGCGCGAGGCTCGGCACCGAGGAGATCAGCATGCGGGTATAGTCGTGCCGCGGCCGCGAGAGTACCTGCTTGGCCTCGCCCTGCTCGACCACCCGACCCCACTGCATGACCGCGACCCGCTCGGCGATCTCGGCGACCACGCCGAAGTCGTGAGTGATGAACAGCACGCCGGTGCCGTGTCGGCGCTGCAGCTCCTTGATCAGGTGGAGGATCTGCGCCTGGGTGGTGACGTCGAGCGCGGTCGTCGGCTCGTCGGCGATCAGCAGCACGGGCTCGAGGATCAGCGCCATGGCGATCATGATGCGCTGGCGCTGGCCGCCCGAAAGCTGGTGCGGATAGCCGTGGATCAGCTGGTCCGGGTCGGGCAGGTGAACCTCGGCCATGACGGTCCGGATGCGCTCGTGGCGCGCGCCGGGGTCGAGCCGGGTGTGGGTACGCAGGACCTCGTCGATCTGATCGCCGCAGGTCATGACCGGGTTGAGCGCGGTCATCGGCTCCTGGAAGATCATCGACATGCGCGTGCAGCGGAGGTCGCGCAGGCGCTTCTCGCCCGCCGTCAGCAGGTCCTCGCCCTGGAGCAGGACGCGGCCGGCGACCGGCCGGAGCTGGCCCTTGGGCAGGAGGCCCATGACGCTGTAGGCGGTCACCGACTTGCCGGAGCCGGATTCGCCGACCAGGCAAAGGATCTCGCGCGGCCGGACCGAAAGGCTGACCCCCTCGACCGCATGCGGCCGGTCGGCCCCCTTGGGCAGCTGCACGCTCAGACCTTCGATCGCCAGGACCGGCGCCGCAAGCCCCGGCGATCCGGCCGTCCCGCTCACCTCGCCACCCGTTCCTTGACCACGGCGCAGCTAGATCCGCCCGGCCAGGCGCGGATCGAGGGTGTCGCGCAGCCCGTCGCCCAGCACGTTCACCGCGAGCACCGTGAGTGCCAGAAAGATTCCCGGAAACAGGATGTTGTGCGGGAACACCTGAAACAAGAGGCGCCCCTCGGCCATGATGTTGCCCCAGGTCGGGGTCTCGGGCGGGATGCCGGCGCCGAGGAAGGAGAGGATCGCCTCGAGCAGGATCGCCGAGGCAGAGACGTAGGTGCCCTGGACGATCAAGGGCGCGATTGTATTGGGGAGCACGTGGCGGATCAGGATCAGGGACGTGGGCGTGCCGAGCGCGATCGCCGCCTCGACGTAGGGCTCCTCGCGAATCGACAGCACGATCGAGCGGACCAGACGGACGACGCGCGGGATCTCCGGGATCGCGATCGCGATCATCACGGTCGCGAGCCCGCCGCCCCAGAGCGAGACCAGACCGATCGCGAGCAGGATCGCCGGGATCGCCATCAGGCCGTCCATGACCCGCATGACGATCCCATCGAGCCAGCGGATGTAGCCCGAGACCAGGCCGATCATCAGGCCCAGGGCGATGCTCAGGGCCGTGACGACGACGCCCACGAGCAGCGACACGCGGGCGCCGTAGACCACCCGGCTGTAGACGTCGCGCCCGAGGGTGTCGGTGCCCATCCAGTGCACCCAGTCGACCTCGCGGCCATCGGCCAGCTCGACCGGTGCGGCGCTGCCCGGGGTGAGGTTGCGATGGCTCGGATCGATTGCTGCGGGGTCGAGGGTGTGGAGCAGCGGGGCGAACAGAGCGATCAGAACCATCGCTACGAGGACCACGCCGCCGAACTGCACGCCCGGGTGGCGGACGGCCTGCCCCAGGAGATTGGGCGGCCTCGCGGCAGCGGCCGCCGCGGCCGCCTGATCGACGAGGCTTTCGCTCCGCGCGGCCCTCAATAGCGAATCCTCGGGTCGAGCAGGGTGTAGCTGAGATCGATGATCAGATTGATCAGCACGTAGACGAACGAGAACAGCAGGATCACGGCCTGGATGGTCGGGTAGTCGCGCCCGAGCACGGCGTCCACGGTGAGGCGGCCGAGGCCCGGGATGTTGTAGACGCTCTCGGTCACGACGACGCCGCCGATCAAAAGGGCGATGCCTATGCCGATCACCGTGACGATCGGCACGGCCGCGTTGCGCAGCGCATGGCGCATCAGGACGACCCGGTTGGGGAGGCCCTTGGCGTGCGCCGTGCGAATATAGTCCTCGCCCAGCACCTCGAGGACGCTCGCCCGCGTGATCCGTGCGATCAGGGCGATGTAGATCACGGAGAGCGTGATCCCGGGCAGGATGAGCCGGTGCAAGAATGGCCAGAAGCCGTGGGCGATGCTGAGATAGCCCTGGACCGGGAACAGCTTGATCTGGATCGCGAAGACGTAGATCAGGAGATAACCGAGCACGAACACCGGCACCGAGAAGCCGATCACCGAGAAGCCCATGACCAGGCGATCGATCCAGCCGCCGTGCTGATAGGCAGCGATCACACCGAGCGGCACGGCGACCAGGACGGTGATGATCATGGTCACCGTGGCCAGGGCCAGAGTTGGCCCGACCCGCTGGCCGATCAGCTCGCTGACCTCGGCCTTGAAGAAGAACGACTGCCCGAGATCGCCCTGGAGCAGTTTGCCCAGCCAGATCATGAACTGCAGGGCGATCGGCTGGTTGAGGCCGAGCTGGTCGCGGATCGCCGCGATCTGCGCCGCGGTCGCGTTGTCGCCGGCGATGATCGCCGCCGGATCGCCCGGCGTCAGGCGCAGCATCAGGAAGACGAACACCGCCACCATCGCGAGCACCGGCAGGGTGGCGAGCAGGCGTCGGGCGATGAAGGCGAGCATCAGCGGCGCTGCCCTCCGTGGGTCGAGGTCAGCCTAGCACCGCGCTCCAGCTCCGGCCACGCTCGGGATGTCGCCACGCCCGCGTGGCTGCGTCTCGCTTCCCAATCCGCCGGCACCCGCCTGGCTCACTTGACCTTGGTGATGCCGAGATCGCGGCAGATCTTGCGCGCCAGATCGTCATCGATCTCCTTGTGCCGCGGCACCGCCGGGCGTTTGTTCTGCACCGGATTGTGCCACCACGAATGCCGGCGATCTTCGTGGAGTAGTTGGCATCCGTGCCGCCTGAGATGTCGCAGGAGCGCCTCGCGCTTCATCCGTCAACGCCGGCGGTCCATGCTCAAACTGCGATCGCCGCCTCCTCGAAACTCTCACCGGCCGCCGCGCGCGCCTCTTGACGGTTGAGCTCGAGCGCCTCGCGCAGGGTGATCCTGAGGGTCTCGAGCAGTTCTTCCC
>JBKPDM010000020.1:0-8703 GCA_046727895.1 Pseudomonadota bacterium
CAACCCCAGGCCACCTTCGTCGGCAGCGTCAGATGTGTATAAGAGACAGCCACCGCGACGAGGATGTCGCTGCCCTCGATCCTTTGCTCCCCGGCCGGCGAGCGCACCGCGAGCGTCACGTCCTTCCCGGATCGGCCGTACACGCTGAAGGTCTGGGCCTCGACGAGACATTCGATGCCTTCGTCGCTGAGAATCCGCTGCATCTCGTCGGAAACGTCGGGATCCTCCTGGCTGAGAAGATGTGGCCCCTGCTGGATGACCGTCACGCGGCTGCCGAAGCGGCGGTAGGCCTGGGCGAATTCGAGACCGACATAACCACCGCCGAGCACGATCAGATGTGGGGGCACGTGGTCGAGCTCCAGCGCTTCGATATTGGTAAGCGGGCTCGCGGCCTGGAGGCCTGGGACATCCGGGAGCGTCGCGTGTGTTCCGAGGTTGAGGAAGATCTGGTCGGCCGCCAGCACGCGCGTGCTGCCGTCATTGAGACGCACCTCGAGCCTTTTCGGATCGACGAAGCGCCCGGACCCCATGATCAGCTCCGTGCCGCTGTCCTTGTAGTTGCGCAGGTGCCCGGTGATCTGGCCGTCGACCATGTCGCGCTTGCGCTGACGAACCCTCACCATGTCGATCGCCACAGGGCCGGTCGTCGTACCGAACTCCGCGGCGTGGCGCGTCACGTACGCGACGTTGGCGCTCCAGATCTCGTTCTTGCTGGGCATGCAGTTGACGTTCGGACAGGAGCCGCCGACCCACTGGCGCTCCACGACGGCCGTCCGTCGCCCCGATCGCGCCAGATGCCAAGCGAGCAGCTTGCCGCCCGCGCCACTGCCGAGGATGAGCGCTTCGAACCACTCTCGTGTAGCCATGTCTTCCTCCATCTCGCCCTATCCGAGCGCGGCGAGCCAGCCTGGGCGGATCCCCAGCTCGTCGAGGGTTCGTATGATGCGGCGAGGCGTGCCCAGGTCACGCCAGGCCACGGCGGACAACCGCATGACGGCGAGCGCTTGAGGATATCTCTCCAGCACTGACCGCGAGAAGTTGGCCGGCGGAGCAAACTCGTAGGCCTGCCGCAGGGCCCACTGCTCGTGTTCGGTCCCGAAAAAGGTCCCGAGCCGGGCGAGCCGTTCGTGGAGTGCGGGTAGGCATTCGCGGCCCGCGTCGACGAGCGCGGCGGCGCGCGCAGCAAAGACGGAGGTGTTCCACAGCGCGCCGGATCTGAAAAGCTCGTCGGCGATCGCCTGAGCCGGCTTCTCCTGGAAGCGCAGCACGCGGTACACCGGGTGGCGTCCCGGTCCGGGCAGCGCCGCTCCAAGCTCTATCCAGCCGTAGTCGGTCTCCGGCTCGCCCGATTCTGCGCCCAGCAGGATGATGCGCTCGGGCTGGGCCTCGAGGACATTGAGGACCTCGACAACATGCTCCATGAAGACGGTGTCATCCGAGACGAAATGGTCCGACGGCAGCACCACCACCCGCGCCTCGGGATCGCGAGCCTGGATCCAGTGAGCCGCCAGCAGGACGGCAGCTGCAGTACCTCGATCTCCGGGCTGCCGCAGAACATGAGGGTTTGGCGATTCGTGCCGGAGCTCCATGGCCAGGTACGCCTCTTGCGCTGCCATGCTCACCACGACCGTTCGGCCGGACGGGACACGCAGCCTGACCCTTTCGAGGGTCTGGCGCAGGAGCGACCTGCCGCCCGTCAGAGCGGCGTACTGCTTGGGCCTGTCCTCGCCGTAGACATGGCGCGTCAGCCCTCGCAAACGCGCTCCCTTGCCCCCGGCGAGAACCACGGCCCATGCTTGTGTCGGTATGCTTCCGCGCTTTTCGAGATTGCCCACCGCTGTGCACCCCTTGTCGCGTCAACCGGCGACGCCCGACCGACCGGGCCGGCTGGTTGCGCGAATGTCGTTCGCCCCGAGGAATGCTTTCATCGCCGCGGCAATCTCTGGAGCGTGTGTCTCTATCGCGAAATGTCCGGTATCCAGGAACTCGATCTTCGCGTTCGGCAAGTCCTTCCGAAACGCCTCTGCTCCAGCTGGAATGAAAAACGGATCGTTCTTGCCCCAAATGGCGAGCAAAGGCGGTGTGCTTTTGCGAAAATACTCCTGAAACTTTGGATAGAGCTTCACATTCGATGCGTAGTCCAAGAATAAATCGAGCTGAATATCCTTGTTCCCGGGGCGTTCCAGGAGAGCTGCGTCCAACGAGTAGGACTCAGGCGGGACACTCTCTGGATTGACTACACCCTCTGTGTACTGCCAGCGCGTTCCCTCCAGCGTCAAGATGTTCTTGCGAAGTACCTCCCTGTTCTCTACCGTGGGCGAGGCCCAATATTGCCGGATTGGACCCCAGGCATCCCCGAGGCCTTCCTCGTACGCGTTCCCGTTCTGCGAAATGATAGCTGTGACTCTGCCAGGCTGCCGCATTGCCAGACGGAAACCCGTTGGCGCGCCATAGTCGAACACATACATTGCGTAGCGGTTGATTTTGAGCGCCTGCGTGAAGGCCTCTAAGGTCGACGCCAACCCGTCAAACGAGTAGTTGTATTTTCGTTCCGCCGGAACCTCGGTAAATCCGAAACCAGGGAGGTCCGGCGCGATCACGCGGTAGTCATCGGCGAGGCGTGGAATGAGATCCCGGAACATGAACGACGAGGCCGGGAACCCATGTAACAAGAGAAGTACGGGCGCGGTCGGGTCGCCCGCGGCACGATAAAACACCCGGACGCCGTCGGCCTCGATCCTGTGGATAGTCATGAATCTGTCTCCTCAGTCTTTGGCCTGCAGCTGCAGCTGAGAGATTTGGCGATACTCCCCTTCCATCCAGCCGGCGATGGCCCGCCCGATCTCGTCCGGCGAATCTTCCTGGACGAAATGGACCCCCGCGACCGTGACCTCGCTCTGCGCCGGCCACTTGCGGACAGAGTCGACCATCGCGGGGCTGGCGAGAATCCCCCCGGGCTCGGCCTTCAGGAACAGCTTGGGCACATCGCTCTTCGCCAGCCAGCTCGCGTAGGCGGCCGCGATCGCAACCACCTCGGCGGGCTCGCCCTCGATGGGGATCTGCCGGGGCCAGGAGAGCGTCGGCCGGCGCCCCTCGCCGGGCTCGGCGAATGGCCGCCCGTACTCCGCCAACTCCTCGACGGAGAGGGTACGCAGGATGGCCTTCGGCAGGATCTTCTCGACGAAGAAGTTGTCTCGCAGGACCATCGCCTCGCCGGCCTCGGAACGCAGCGCTTGTAAGGCCGGGCGCATTCCGAACTTGTCCCAGTGGTCCCAGGTCTGCGGCCCCACGATCGCCTCCATGTACGCGATACCTTTCACGGCCTCGCGGTGGCGGTTGGCCCAATCGAAGCCAAGGGCCGAACCCCAGTCATGGACGACGAGGGTGACCCGCTCGTGCACACCCAGGGCATCGAGCAGGGCGTCGAGGTAACGGCGGTGCTCGACGAAGCGATACGAGCCGGGGCCACTGTCAGGCAACTTGTCGGAGTCGCCCATGCCGATCAGGTCGGGGGCGATGCAGCGGCCTCGTGGCTGCAGGCGCGGCAACACGTTGCGCCAGAGGTACGACGAAGTGGGATTGCCGTGCAGCAGCACGATGGGGTCGCCCTCTCCCACCTCCACGTACGCCATCTCCCTGCCGAGGACCCGCCGCCGCTGCTTCTGGTACGGAAATGCCGCAGAGATCATGTCGATGTCTCCTTTCTTCCTTCCAGTAGCCGAATAGGATCGAAGTCGACGATCTACTGCGAGGCTAGTGCAGGGGGCGGGAAGCGTCTACCCTACCTTGGTGGGGTTGGACTACTCCCGGTAGGGGTAATGCCGAGGCGCGATGCGCTCCGGACCAGATCGGCCAGGGACCCAGCTTGCATCTTCCGCATGACGTGTCCACGCTGTTCCTTGACGGTGGCTTCGCTGGTTCCCAGTTGCCCTGCGATCTGCTTGTTGAGTAGACCGGCAACGGTGGCGGCCATCACGTCCCGCTCGCGGGGCGTCAGCGAGTCGTACCGGCGTCGAAGTTCGGCGAGCTCCACCCGCTCCATCCGTGCCACGCGATCACGTTCGATCGCCTGGCGAATGGCGTCGAGCAGGTCCTGCTGGCGGAACGGCTTCGTAAGAAACTCGACGGCGCCGGCCTTCATGGCCTGAACCGACATGGGAATGTCGCCGTGCCCGGTGAGGAAGATGATCGGTAGCGTCGCGTCCGACTTCGCGAGTTCCTGCTGAAGGTCGAGACCGCTGAGCCCCGGGAGGCGGACGTCGAGCACGAGGCACCCCGGGGCGCGCCGTCTGGGGCTGCCCAGAAATGCCTGAGCGCTTGGGAAGACTTCCACGGCCAGCCCCACGGACATGAGCAGTCGCCGGAGGGAATCGCGAAAGGTCTGGTCATCGTCGACGACGAAAACGATCGGGCACTCGGGGCTCATCGCATCCCGACGTTGCTGCTGCCTGCCCGAATCCATGGCGCTAGTCGCGCTCCATCGCATGCTCACGCGCCCAGGGCCGTCCTGACCGCGTCGAGCAGGGCATCGCTGCGGAACGGCTTTGCGAGGAACGCTACCGCTCCGGCCTCGAGGGATTGCCGCCGCGATTCTTCGTCGCCGTGCGCGGTCAAAATGATAACAGGGATCCCGGAGCCCGTGGCGGCCAGATGCCGGAGCAAGTCGAGGCCATTCATCCCGGCCATCCGCAGATCGAGGACAAGACAGCCAGTGTTCGATCGGTGAGTGGACTCCAGAAACTCCTCTGCGGAGCCGAACGTCTCCACGCGGAATCCGACCGACGTCAGCAGATTCCCCACTGACCGACGCAATGATTCGTCGTCGTCCACAATACAAACCACTCGTGTCCTTGGCTCGACCATACGTTCTCGCCGGTTCGCCAGTCAGTACCGGACCCGACCAGCGCCTAGTCTAGTGTGACCGGGCGGGAGCGGCTACCCTACTTTGGTCGGGTAGACTCACGACGCTCGGCCAACTAGCGTGGGACACCACCATTGCCGGGAACACGCGAGCCATACGGTAGCCGAGCCGTACGCAGGGGCGTATCCTCGATGTGATCGGCGGCGTGCCACTTTCCCCCGGGAGGAGGGGCACACCTGGGAGGGTGAGCTGATGGCGGCGGACCCCGGCGAGATCCAGCGGCTCCGAACGACGCTCAGGGAGCTCGTAGCGCTTTCGACGATCCCGGCGGCGTGGGTTGGGAAAGAACCGCCTGCCATCGCCGCCGGGCTTGCCGACCTGCTGGTCGGATCGTTGCTCCTCGATTTCGCCTTCGTACGCCTGTGCGATCCCGATGGCAGTCTCGCCGTCGACGTCACGCGGGGTGAGGCATGGAAAGCATTTCCGGAATGGCTGGAACGTCATCTCGCGGTCATCGGCCGGTATTCGCGCAAGGAAATCGTTCCGGACATCGGCGGCGATATGGAGCGGCGCCGGGGTCTTGTCATTCCCATCGGGATCAATGGCGAAATCGGACTGGTTGCCGTCGCATGTTATCGCTCCGACTTTCCCACCGAGACTGACCAACTGCTGCTCTCCGTGGCTGTCAACCACGCGACGACGGCATTCCAGAGCGCCCGCGTCATCCATGAGCGCCCGCGCTCAGAGGAAGGGCTCCGGGCGGAGGAGGAGCGTCAGGCCAACCTCTGGCTCCTGGAGAGTCTGGATCGGATGAACCGAGCCATCCAGGGCACGAATGACCTCGAGCAGATGATGAGCGACGTGCTTGACGCAGTGCTGTCGGTCTTCAAGTGCGACCGAGCATGGCTGGTCTATCCCTGTGATCCGGAAGCGGCATCATGGAAAGTGTCGATGGAGCATGCTCGGCCCGAATTCCCGGGCGGCGTCGGCCTGGGACTCGACCTGCCCGTCGATCCGGAAATCGCGAAAGTGTTCCACCTCGTCAGAGCGACCGGCAGTCCTGTGCGATTTGGTCCGGCGTCGGAGCATCCGCTGCCCGCCGAGGCGGCGAAGCGTTTCAGCATACACTCCATGATTGCTATGGCGATCCATCCCAAAGGGGATCAGCCCTACATGCTGGGGCTGCACCAGTGCTCGTCCCCGCGAGCCTGGACGCCGCAGGAAGAGCGGCTCTTCCAGGAGATCGGCCGACGGCTGGAAGACGCGCTGACCGGCTTGTTGATGTTCCGAAGCTTGCGCGAGAGCGAGCGCAGACTGGAAGAGGCCCAGCGCATCTCGCACGTTGGCTATTGGGAGCGCGATCTCGTGACCAATCGCTACACGTGGTCGGACGAAAACTACCGCATCTTTGGGCTGCAGCCCCAGGAACCCCTCCCGGCCGAGGAGATCCCATGGCCGGGTTCCTGTGACGCCTCGGTGCATCCGGACGACCGTCAGCGAAGGGCGGAGGCCGTGGCGGAGGCGCTTCGGGGTGGGCGGCGATACGATCTCGAATACCGTGCGGTCCGGCCCACTGGCGAGGTGCGGTTCGTCCACAGTGTGGGCGATGTAGTGTGGGATGAGTCGGGCCGGCCCCTCCGCGCGTTCGGAACGGTGCAGGACATCACCGAGCGCAAGCAGGCCGAGTTTCGGCTCATGGCGCAACACGCGGTCACTCAAATCCTCGCGGCGGCGACGACGCTCGAAGCCGCAACTCCGAAGATCCTTCGGGCCGTGTGCGAGAGCCTGATGTGGGACGTGGGCGTCCTGTGGCGCACCGACCGGGAGGCCGACGTGCTGCGCTGCGTGGAGGTCTGGCACAAGCAATCTGTCGAAATCCCGAAATTCGAGGCCGCCAGCCGGAGCAGCACGTTCGCCCCCGGAATCGGACTGCCGGGGCGGGTCTGGCGCAGCCGTGAATTCGAATACATCCCCGATGTCGTGCATGACGTGAATTTTGCGCGGGCGCAAGTCTCAGGTCTCGAAGGATTGCACGCCACGTTCGGCGTTCCCATCTTGCTGGGTGATGAAGTCTTGGGGGTTTTGGAGTTCTTCAGCCACGAGGTACGGCAGCCCGACCGAGACCTGCTCGAGCTGATGGCCAGCATAGGCAGCCAGATCGGGCAGTTTATCGAGCGGACACAGGCCGAAGACACGTTGCATCGTACGCAGGCGGAGCTGGCTCACGTCACGCGAGTGACAACGCTGGGAGAGATGACGGCATCGATTGCCCATGAAATCAACCAGCCGCTCGCCGCCGTGGTCAGCGACGCCACGGCCTGCTTGAACTGGCTCGCGGCTCAGAACCTGGAGGAAGCTCGGCAGTCCGTCGAGTTCGTCATCGCCGACGGCCATCGGGCCGCCGAGATCATCAGCCGGATTCACGCTCTCGCCAAGAAAGCTCCCCCGCGGAAGGACTGGGTCGACGTCAACGAGACCATACGTGAAGTCATTGCCCTGACGCGTAGCGAAGTGCAGAGCCATGGAGTGTCACTACAGACGCGGCTCGAAGAGGACCTGCCTTTCGTTCTAGGCGATCGTATTCAGCTACAGCAAGTGATTCTCAATCTGATGATCAACGCCGTCGAAGCGATGAGTGGAATCAGCGATGCTCCGCGAGAGTTGTCAATCGCTTCCGCCAGGGCTAGCGCGCGTGGCGTGCTGGTCGCCGTGCGAGACTCGGGCCCCGGGCTGCCTCCGGGCGGTCTCGACCGCCTTTTCGACGCCTTCTATACGACCAAGCCTGATGGCATGGGTATGGGCCTAGCGATCAGCCGCTCTATCGTGGAGGCCCACGGCGGGCGGCTCTGGGCGACAGCGAATGTGCCCACCGGTGCGGTTTTGCAGCTCACGTTGCCCTTTGGCGGCGAAAGGATCGCATGAGCAACGATGCTGGGCAGACCCACGGCCTTTTGTGGCCAGTGAAGAAGGTAGAGATCGAGATGATCGGTACCGAGAACGGGCGACACCGGCGGGCGCTTCCTGACCGGTCAGCCGCTGCGGAACGTGGTGGACAAGCCGCGCTGGTTCTGAGCCCGGTTCAGCGCTCGTCGATCCGCGCCGCGATCCTGTCGGTCGCCGCGCGCATCAACGCGGCGCCCGACCGCTCGAGAGCGTAGCCAACATTAGCCCCCTCTGGCGGCGGCCGGCCCGTCCGTGGGCCCGAGCAACAGAACATAAAGCCGGTCACCGTCCTCTTCGCCGACGTCGCGCGCTCGATGGAGCTTGCTGTGAAAAGGGCTCCTGGGGCGGCCGGCGTCTGAGTCTGGCACCTTATGTCGCGGGGACGGCGGCCGCGAGGGGGTGACCGCTGCCGGAGGTCGTTCGTGTTGCCTATCCTCTGAACTGGGGGAATGACATGGCACAGAGGGATCGAAGTGTCAGGATTGAATCGGGACTGCAGGACAAGCGGATTGTGGGGGCGAACGTGCCATATCCTCAGGCCACATGATCGGGCAAGGAACGATTCTTGCGGTGCTCGACGATCTCGCTGAGTCACTCGATACGGCCGTCTTTCGGGCTTGACGCGGAATGCAGCAGGGCGTACGAGGACGCCTACCTCGCAGACAGCAGATTCGCAGGATAGCGAGCGGGCCGCACGACTGTACTTTTCGGGCAGTCCCGGCTACGAGATCCGGGCGGCGTGCACGGTCGATGAGAGCGACGATCGAGGTATTCGGGAGTCTTCCGACAAGCGTTTTCGAGCTGCATCATCAAGGCGCGCGGGTCCGTGTAGAGATAGTGGACCGTCGGGAGTAGCCCTACTCGGAGAGCGCTCGACTTCTCGTCAGTTTATGCACGCC
>JBKPDM010000021.1:0-9238 GCA_046727895.1 Pseudomonadota bacterium
GGCATGACCAACTCTAAGCGGCGATGGCGACGGAGCGAACCACCGAGATGTCTGCGAGCGGATACGTCCTCTTGCCCGCGCGCGGGGTGATCACACTGCGCGGCGCGGACGCGCGCCCCTTCCTCCAGGGCCTGATCAGTAGCGATGTCGCGAAAATCGCGCCTGAGCAAGCAGGTTACGGGGCGTTGTTGACGCCGCAGGGAAAGTTTTTGTTCGACTTCATGATTGCCGAGCAGGCGGGTGCGCTGCTGCTTGAGAGCGAGCGTGAGCGTCTCGGGCAGCTGCTGCGCCGGCTGATGCTGTACAAGCTCCGCGCCAAGGTCGAGCTCGAGGACGCGAGCGGGCGCTACGCCGTCGCGGCTCTGCTCGGCGAGAGCGCGGCCGCCAGGGTGGGCCTGGCCGATCGCGCCGGCGCCTGCCGGCCGCTGGCGGACGGCTTGGTGTTCGTCGACCCTCGGCTGGCGCAATTGGGCATTCGGACTCTGCTGCCGCCCGAGGTCATTGCCGCGACGCTCGAGGCCGAGGGTTTCGCTCCTCTCGAGGACGCCGCCTATGAGCGGGCGCGGATCAGCCTCGGCGTTCCCGATGGCTCGCGCGACTTGGTGCTCGAGAAATCGACCCTGCTCGAGAGCGGCTTCGAGGAGCTGAACGGGGTCGATTTTGCCAAGGGCTGCTTCGTCGGCCAGGAGCTCACGGCGCGGATGAAGTATCGCGGGCTGGTCCGCAAGCGGCTGATGCCGGTGATCCTGAAGGGCGTCAGCCCCGAGCCGGGCACCATCATTCGCCGTGGCCAGCGCGAGGCGGGCGAGATGCGCTCGAGCATCGACGGTCAGGGCATCGCGCTGCTCCGCTTGGATCAGATCGCTGCGGCGGGCGAGGACGATGCACCGCTGCTCGCGGGCGATACCGAGGTGATCCCGGTCAAGCCGGACTGGGCCAGGTTTTGAGCCGCGCAAGCAAGCTCAGTCGCCGATCTGCCACTCGAAGCGGCTGCTCGCGTGCTCGCTGCGCAGTGCCCGCGCCACCTCGCGCAGGCGGCGAAACGGCGACCTTCCGGGGGCCGTCTCCCGGTTCTCGAGCAGCCGCGCCGCGCGCGCGAGCCCGTGGCGGCCGAATTCATCGCGGAGCGCATCGTTGAGCCAGGCCTCGACCTGGGCCTGGCGCTTTTGCTCGAGCTGGCCCTCGGCGCCAAGGAAGGCACGGTGCCGGGCCAGCGCGTCGACCAGTTCGACGACGCCCCGACCGTCGAGGGCGCTCACCAGGAGCACCGGTATCGACCAGCTGTCGGCTTGGCCCGGCGACAGCTGAAGCGCCGCCTCGACATCGCTCTTCGTTCTGAGCGCGACCGGGCCGAGGTCGGCCTTGGTGACCACGACGAGATCCGGGATCTCGGCGATGCCGGCTTTCATGTACTGAAGGCTGTCGCCCGAGCCCGGCTGGACACAGAACACGACCGTGTCGGTCACCGACGCCACTTCGGTCTCCGATTGGCCGACCCCCACCGTCTCGACGATCACCAGGTCGTAGACCGCCCGCATCAGCACCATGGCGGCCGGCGTCAGGGCGGCGAGCCCGCCGAGCCGGCCCCGCGCGGCCATCGAGCGGACAAAGACGCCCTGGTCTTCGGGATCGGCCTGCAGCCGGGCGCGATCACCCAGCAGAGCCCCGCCACTGCGGCCCGAGGACGGATCGACGGCGATCACGCCGACCGTCTGGTCCCGCTCGCGACAGGTCCGGATCAGGCGCGACAGCAGGGTCGACTTGCCGACCCCGGGCGCACCCGTCAGCCCGACGACATGCGCTCGCGCGCCGGCGTAGGCGACGTCGAGAAGGGTCAGTGTCTGCGGTTCGCCGGCTGCCGCCTCGAGCCGCGACAGCGCCATCGCCATCGCGCGCTTGCCGCCGGTGCGCAGCGCCTCGAGCGGCGACGTCCTGGAGCGGCCGCTCAAACCGTGCTGGCCATCCGGCTGGGCGGCGCGCCCAGGGCCGCCTGCGCCGCCGCCAGGCGGGCGATCGGCACCCGATAGGGTGAGCAGGAGACGTAGTCGAGCCCGACCTTCGCGCAGAACGCTATCGTCACCGGATCGCCGCCATGTTCGCCGCAGATGCCGAGCTTCAGGTCGGCGCGGCCCCGGCGACCGCGCTCGCAGGCCCACTCAAGCAGCGTGCCGACGCCCGCAATGTCCAAGGTCGTGAAGGGATCGGCGTCAAAGATGTGATGCTGCAGATAGCGCTCCATGAACTTGGCCGAATCGTCGCGCGACAGGCCGAGCGTCATCTGGGTGAGATCATTGGTCCCGAAGCTGAAGAACTGGGCATGCTGAGCGATGTCTTCGGCGCACAGCGCGGCGCGCGGCACCTCGATCATGGTGCCCACCTGGTAGTCCAGACGGATGGCGCTCTCGGCCATGACCTCTTGGGCGACGGCATCGATCTCGGCCTTGATCAGGGCCAGCTCGCGCGCAACGCCGACCAGCGGCACCATGATCTCGGGCACCACGGTCTGGCCGGACTTCCCGGCCACCGCGATCGCGGCCTCGAAGATCGCGCGCGCCTGCATCTCGTAGATTTCCGGGAACAGGACGCCGAGACGACAGCCGCGCAGGCCGAGCATCGGGTTCGCTTCGCGCAGCTCGGCGGCGCGCCGCCTGAGAGTGGCGGCGTCCACTCCCGACGCTCTGGCCACCGCCTCGATCTCCTCCGGCTCGTGCGGCAGGAACTCGTGCAGGGGCGGATCCAGGAGGCGGATGGTGACCGGCAGGCCCGCCATGATCTCGAACAGCTCGACGAAATCCTGGCGTTGCATGGGCAGGATCTTGGCCAGCGCTGCGCGCCGACCGTCGACCTCGCCCGCCAGGATCATCTCGCGCATCGCGACGATCCGCTCGTCGTCGAAGAACATGTGCTCGGTGCGGCAGAGCCCGATGCCCTCGGCGCCGAACTTGCGCGCCGTACGCGCATCGACCGGAGTCTCGGCGTTGGTCCGGACCTTCAGCCGCCGGCGCTGATCGGCCCAGCTCATCAGGGTGGCAAAGTCGCCCGAAAGCTTGGGATCGACGGTCGGGACGGCACCGATCATGACCGTGCCCGTGCTGCCGTCGAGGGTGATGACGTCGCCGGCTGCGACCTCGCGGGCGCCGGCCGTGAAGCGCTCGCGCCGATAGTCGATCGCCAGATCGGCGGCGGCGCAGACGCAGGGCTTGCCCATGCCGCGCGCGACCACGGCGGCATGGCTGGTCATGCCGCCGCGCGAAGTGAGAATGCCCTTGGCGGCATGCATGCCGTGGATGTCCTCGGGCGAGGTCTCGATCCGCACGAGGATCACGGCCTCGCCCATGGTGCCGAGGCGCTCCGCGTCGTCCGCGTTGAACACGACCTTGCCGGAAACGGCGCCCGGTGACGCGGGCAGCCCCTTGGCGATGACCTCCCGGGGCGCATCGGGGTCGAGGGTCGGGTGCAGGAGCTGGTCGAGCGAGGCGGGCTCGATCCGAGCGATCGCCTCGTCGCGGTCGATCACGCCCTCCTTGGCCATGTCGACGGCGACCTTGATGGCGGCGTGCGTGGTCCGTTTGCCGTTGCGGGTCTGCAGGATCCAGAGGCGCCCCTTCTGCACCGTGAACTCGATGTCTTGCATGTCGCGGTAGTGCGCCTCGAGCCGATCAAACACCTGGGTCAGTTGCGCGTAGGCTTCGGGCATCACCTCTTCCATCGCGGGCAGCGCGCCGCCCGTGGCGTTCTTCATCGCGACCGTCAAGGGCTGGGGGGTGCGGATGCCCGCCACGACGTCCTCGCCCTGGGCGTTGACCAGAAATTCGCCGTAGTAGCCCTTCGCCCCAGTCGAGGGGTCGCGGGTGAACGCCACCCCGGTCGCGCTGTCCTCGCCCTGATTGCCGAACACCATCGTCTGGATGTTAACCGCGGTGCCCATGCTTTCGTCGATGCCGTGCAGACGCCGGTAAGTGACCGCGCGCGGCGTCATCCAGGAGCGAAACACCGCACCAACCGCGCCCCAGAGCTGCTCGTGCACGTCCTGCGGGAACGGCGCCCCCGTCTGCTCCCGAACGATCGCCTGATAGGCCTCGATCAGGCGAAGCAGATCGTCCCCGGTCAGGTCGGTGTCGAACTGATAGCCGTGTTCCTGTTTGACCTCGTCGAGCTGGTCTTCGAACAAATAGTGATCGACGCCGAGCACGACGTCGCCATACATCTGAATGAAGCGGCGATAGCTATCGTAGGCGAAGCGCGCGTTGCCGGTGCCGGCCGCCAAGCCCTGCACCGTGCGGTCGTTCAGACCGAGGTTGAGCACGGTGTCCATCATCCCTGGCATCGACAGCGGCGCACCCGAGCGGACCGAGACCAGGAGCGGCCGCTCCGGATCCCCGAGCCGGGCGTCGAGGCTGTGTTCGATCTTGCGTAGCGCGACCGCCACCTGATCGGTCAAGCTAACGGGATAGCGCTGATCATGCTGGGCGTAGTGGCGACAGACCTCGGTCGTGATCGTGCAGCCGGGCGGCACCGGCAGGCCCAGCCGGCTCATCTCGGCCAGATTGGCCCCCTTGCCGCCGAGCAGATCGCGCATGTCCGCTCGGCCTTCCGCCTCGGCCGCGCCGAAGCTGTAGACCCACTTTTCCATCATGCCACCCGACGATTGCTGTTTTCCGCTACGGTGTCTTCGATCAGGGAGAAATCTGCGACGGCGCCAAGCGCGGAGCGAATCTGCTCAAGAAGATATAACCGGTTCTCGCGTAGCGCCCGGTCCTCCGTATTGACCGTGACTTGGTCGAAGAAAGCGTCGACCGGCTGCCGGAGCCGGGCAAGCGCGACCATGGCCTCGGCGAACTCCTCCCGCTCGAGCGCGCCGGCGATGTCGCCACCGACGGTCATCAAACGGAAGTAGAGCATCTGCTCCTCCTTGGCCTGCAGCCGCTGGCCGTCGGGCTGGCCGGCATAGGAGCGCCCGTCACGCTTCTCCTCGATCCGCACGATGTTGCTGGCGCGGCGATGCGCGGTCAGCAGATTGGCCCCGTCGTCGGTCGCAAGGAAGGCGCGCAGGGCCTCGACCTTGGCGAGCAGACGGATCAGATCGTCCTCTTCGGCGGCCGCGAACACGGCGCTGATCAGATCGTGCCGGACCCCGACGCTACGGAGGTGCACCTTGAGGCGATCGGCGAAAAAGTCCAGCAACTCGGTGGACAGGGCACCGGCATCGACGCCCGCCAACTGCGCGCCGTAGCCGGATAGCGCCTCACGGAATGCCGGCCGAAGCGGCAGCCGGAGGCGGTTCTCCAGGATCAAGCGAATCACGCCGAGAGCGGCGCGGCGCAGTGCGAACGGGTCCTTCGAACCGGTCGGTTTCTCGCCGACCGCGAAGAAGCCGGCCAGCGTGTCGAGCCGGTCGGCAAGAGCGAGGGCGACGCTGACCGGCGCCCTCGGGCAGCGGTCGTTCGGGCCCTGCGGGGCGTAGTGCTCGGCGATGGCGGTCGCCACGTCGGGGTGCTCGAGGTCGTGCAGGGCGTAGTAACGGCCCATGGTTCCCTGGAGTTCCGGGAACTCGCCGACCATGCCGCTGACCAGATCGGCCTTGCACAGCAGCGCCGCCCGCGCGGCGTGCTCGAGCCTGACCTCCGGCACCCGCTGGGCGAGCCAAGCCGCCAGAGCCTGGAGGCGCGCCACCTTTGCCCCGAGCGAGCCGAGCCGGGCGTGGAAGACCACGCGATCGAGCTCAGGAACGCGGCTCGCCAGCGGTCGCTTTCGGTCCTGATCCCAAAAGAACTGCGCGTCCCAGAGACGCGCCCGCAGGACGCGCTCATTGCCGGCGACGATCGCCTTGCCGCCGTCCTTGGCCGCCAGGTTGGCGACCATCAGGAAGCGCGGCGCGAGCCGACCCTCAAGATCCTCCAGGGCCAGGTATCTCTGATGCCGGCGCATCGAGGTCCCAAGCACCTCCTCGGGCAACGCCATGAAGCGTCGGTCGATCCGGCCGAGCAGCACGACCGGCCATTCGACCAGCCCCGCAAGCTCGACGAAGAGCTCCGGATCAGCCCGCACGCGGAGGTTTTCCGCATTGGCCAGCCGCTCGGCTTCGCTCATGATCTCGCGCTGGCGCTCGGCGCTGTCGAGTTGCACGTAGGCTGCCGCCAGCTTCTGCCGGTAGTCCTCGAAATCGCGGACGTCGATCGGCCCGGGCGCGAGAAACCGATGTCCGAGGGTGGTCCTGCCGGCGCTGAGCGGGCCGAAGGTGACCGGCACGACATCGCCGTCGAGCAGGCAGAGTATGCCGTGGAGGGGGCGCACCCAGCGAATCGTATGCTCACCCCAGCGCATCGATTTCGGCCAGGGGAAGCGGGCCAGGAGCGCCCCGAGCAACGGCACCAGGACGTCGGCCGCCGGCTTGCCGATCCGGCGGTAGCGCGCTACGTGCACCCGGCCTTTCTTGTCGTCCCTTTCCTCAAGCAGGTACTCGGTCACGCCGAGCGAGGCGATGAAGCCCTCCAGCGCCGCGGGCGGCGCGTCGACCCGGGGACCGCGCTTCTCGATCGAGATGTCGACTTGCTTGGCGGCGAGGTCACGCACGCTGAGGGTGAGGCGGCGCGGCGTCGCAAAGGTGGCGAGCGTGTCGAACGGCAGCTCGGCCTCTTTCAGCGCCCGGCTGACCAGCTCGTTGAGATCGGCCGCGGCCCGCGCCTGCAGGGGTGCCGGGATCTCCTCGGACAGCAGCTCGAGGAGCAGCTCGGGCATCGATCAGGCGACCGCCGGTTGGGCGGCGAGATGACCGCGGGCGCGCAGCCAGGCCTCGCAGCACGCCCGCGCCAGGGCGCGCACCCGGCCGATGTACGCGGCACGTTCGGTGACGCTGATGACGCCCCGGGCGTCCAGAAGATTGAACAGATGGCTCGCCTTGAGGCACTGATCGTAGGCCGGCAGGGCAAGCGGCGGCTCATGCCCCAGCAGGCTCTGGCACTCGGCTTCGGCGTCGGCAAAGTGCGCAGACAGACGCGCGGTGTCGGCGGCCTCGAAGTTGAACGTCGAGTACTCGCGCTCCGCCTGCAGGAACAGCTCGCCATAGGTGCAGCCGCGACCGTTGAAGTCGAGATCGAACACGTTCTCGATCCTCTGGACGTACATCGCCAAGCGTTCGAGACCATAGCTCAGCTCACCCGAGACCGGCTGGCAGTCGAACCCGCCGACCTGCTGGAAGTAGGTGAACTGGGTGATCTCCATGCCGTCGCACCAGACCTCCCAGCCCAGGCCCCAGGCGCCCAGCGTCGGGCTCTCCCAGTCGTCCTCGACGAAGCGGATGTCGTGCGCCAGCGGATCGATGCCGATCACCTCGAGGCTGTCGAGATACCGCGTCTGCAGATCGTCCGGGGATGGTTTCAACATTACCTGAAACTGGTAGTAATGCTGGAGCCGGTTCGGGTTCTCGCCATAGCGGCCGTCGGTCGGCCGCCGCGACGGTTGGACGTAGGCCACGCGCCAGGGCTCCGGGCCGAGCGCCCGAAGCGCGGTCGCGGGATGAAGGGTGCCGGCGCCGACCTCCATGTCGTAAGGCTGGAGCAGGACACAGCCCTGGTCGGCCCAAAACCGCTGCAGGACCAGGATCAGGTCTTGAAAGCTCGCCGGGCGGTTTGCGCTCACCGTGGGTCAATTCGACAGAGGAGCCGGGCGGGCGGAAAATAACCAGGGGCCTGCACCCGGTCAAGGATCGCCCGGGTCAAGCTCAGGCGCGACGCTCGTTGCATTTGCAGCCTTCGCCCGGGTCGAAATAGGCGCCGCAGCGCGGGCATTCGACCAGCTCGATGGTGCGCTGGGACGGCGTCCTGCGGTGGCCGCCCGGGCGGCCACCGACCGCATCCGCCTGGCGCTCGCGGGCGAGGCGCCCGATCAGGGCGAACCCCTTCCAGACGGCAACCACGACCAGGATCGTGAACAGCAGCTTGCTGAGCGAAAGGCCAAACACTCGCCTCTCCCCCTGCCCTACTCCGCGGCGCACGGACGCCCGGCTCATTGCGCTGCTCTGCCCGCCGTCGGAGCGACCGGTGCAGCGCTGGCCGGCGTTCGTCAGCATCGTCGCCATCATGCCGGAAGTCGAGGGCCTTTGCCTTGTTCCCCGATCACCTCGGATCATAGGATTGTCAGAGCCCGAAGCGAGCCCAGAGCGCACGCTCGGCGAGGCCGTCCAGGACGCCGTCGACCAGCGCCCGCGGCTCGAGCGTGGCGCGGCCGATGCCGAGCCGGCGCTGCCACCACGGTCGGGCGGCGCTGACCTGGGGCATTTTGACCTTGTCGCCGAAGCGGGCCTTCAGCACGCTGTGCAGGGCACCCAGCCCGTCGATCAGACCGAGCTCGAGGGCACGTCGACCGGTCCAGATCTGACCCTCGAACAGATCGGCATCGCTTCCCTCGAGCCGCTGGCCGCGCCGCTCGCGAACCATGGCCTTAAAGCCGACGTGGAGCTCCTGCAGGATCGTGTTCAGGCGCGCGACGTCGTCGGGGTCCTGCGGTCGGAACGGATCCAGGAGCGACTTCTTGGCGCCGGCGGTGTGCAGACGGCGCTCGATGCCGACCCGCTCGATCGCGGCGGTGAAGCCGAAGCTCGCGTGGATTACCCCGATGCTGCCGACGATCGAACTCGGGTCGGCGAAGATCTCGTCCGCGGCGAGCGCCAGCCAGTAGCCGCCCGACGCGCCGACGTCCTCGATGAAGGCCAGCACCGGCAGCTTCTTCTCGGCCGCAAGCGCCCGGATCCGCTCGGCGATCAGTGCCGACTGCACGGGCGAGCCACCTGGCGAGTTGATCGAGAGCGCGATCGCCTTGGCGCCGCGGATCTTGAAGGCGCGCTCGAGCGCCGGATTGACGCCGTTCAGCGTCAGGCCGACGCCGCGCAGCGACGGTCCGCCGATGACGCCAATCAGGCGCACGACCGGCACCACCGGAACTCGCGGCCGCAACAGGCGAAGCCGGTCCAGCCAGGGCGTGAACCACCGATCAGCCATCGGCCAGCCGCCCGGGAGGAGGCCGCAGATCGAGCGCCTGGCCGTCGCGCAGAATGGCTTCGGCCGCGGGGCTGAAGCCGCCGTCCTGGCGGTGCAGCACCAGGCCGCGCGCCAACTGCAGCGGCCCGCGTGAGCCCTTGCGCCCCTGCAGCAGCAGGCGTTTCGCCGGCTGCTGGTCGGGTCCAGGCCAGAGCGGAAAGATCATGAGATCGCCGACCTTGCCCATCAGCGCTACCAGGATG
>JBKPDM010000022.1:0-8856 GCA_046727895.1 Pseudomonadota bacterium
CGACGGCCCCGGCCCCTGCCCTCGAGCCGGCGCACGAATCGCTGGGTCGAGGGGCCGCGCACGGCCGAGCGCCCCGCCTGGACGACCAGGTGGACGCAAGGATATGGGAGGGTCTCCTGCTCGTGGGCCGGCTGACCCACCAGGTCCCAGGTGACGATCCAGTGGCGCTCCACGAACCCGGCCAGATCGGGAGCGGCGGAAGGGCGGGACCGGGACGCATCCCCCGAATCGCGCGAGCAGCAGAGGCGAGCCTTTGAGCCGAAGGCGTCGGGTGACGAGCGCCCACACCAGGCTCTTCTCCTACGCCGCGATCCCTGCGACGGGGCGACTCTCCTTGCCGGCCTCCAGCGAACCGGCCGCATGTCGGTCTCGAGTCCACGACGCGCAGAGAGCTTTCAGCATGGTGGCCGTTCTCTCGATCTCGGGCCGAATGTCATCCCTGGTGGTCAGTGTGAGACCGGAAACGTCGCCCTGTGCGGACAAATCCCGCGGTTCGTCATCCCTTGTCATGGCTTTCACCACAGGAATCCGACGGCATCAGGGCTGCATGCGCTGCTCGCCAGCACCGGAAAGGGGATGAGAGGTGGCCAAGTGGCTGAATCCGTGATGCGACTTCGACGCGGCGTTCTTCTCACCGTACCGATCGTCGCTTGGACGGCCGCGCCCGCGCATGCGCAGTGGGTGATCACGCCCTACCTGGGGGTGAACCTGGCGGGCGACGTCGAACACGGCAAAGGGGGCCCAGGAGGATCGGTCGGCTATTTCGCCGGCCGATTCGGGTTCGAGCTCGATTTCCAGCGTTACCAGCACTTTTTCAAGGATTCCGAGGTTTTCCCGCTCGATCCGGCCGCGCCGCCCAACTGCACGGGGGCCGCAATGCCCTGCACAGACATCAACACCGACGCATGGGGCCTCATGGGCAACCTGGTGGTGCCTATTCGCATCAAAGACGCGCCCAAGTGGCGTCCGTACGGGACCGCAGGGCTCGGGCTGATCCATGCCTGGACGAACGAGCATGACCGGCACCAGAGCAACTTCGGATTGAACCTCGGCGGGGGCGTGATGTTCTCGCTCAGCAAGCGCGTCGGGCTGCGAGGTGACCTGCGCTATTTCCGGGCGCTCGCCGACGAACACAAGCCCGACGGCGTCTACTTCAGGGACTACGGCTTCTGGCGCGCGACCTTGGGAGTCACGTTCGGATTCCCCCGATAGCTGCGGGGGCTGATGGAGGAGCTCCACGGCCTTCACCAGGCCGGGGTCGCGACCGGCGCCGATCTACGTGCGCCAAAGGTAGATGAGCGTTGCGGTGAGGCCGAGGAGACTCCGCACCGCGTGAAGACGTCCCCATCGCTCGAGAAGCTGCCTCGTCTCCTCGGAACCGTTGTCGCGACCTGGCTGGAGCAGTTTGTTGTTCGTCGGCAGAATCGCGACCAAGGTGAACGGAATCACCGAGACGATCACGATGGCTCCCCACAGCCACCGCGTCCCGCCCCCGCCGGCCCAGCGAGCCAGGCCAGCCAGCGCGGCCACGGCAGCGAGCGGCACCTGCATAGCCGTGGCGCGCTTGTAGCTGGGGGCCCATTGCCGGGCGGCCAGCTCGGTCCCACATGCCAACCTCGCGGGGTGCTCGACCAGGTTGATGTAGATAGCCGCGCCCGCGAACAAGGAACACGCAAGAATCGCGAGAGTGTACGTTAGGTCTCCCATTCTTCCTCCAGGAATCTACACCGGGTGCTCTCTCCACACCAACCATCGACCTGCTCTCCGGACAGGGCGACCACGGAGTCGCACCACGCCCGTCCGCTATCACATTCTTTCGATGACTCGGACACGATCGTCGTCTACAGACCGCTCTATCAATTCAGCGTCGTGAGCGATGCCGGTTGCTACCGACGCGATCGACGGCGTGCGTGTGTGTCTCAACGCGAGGACAGCAGATGCACCATAGCAGGACAACCCATGCTGGCCTCGCGTCCGTTGGCCAGCGACGTTGAGGCACTTTCCGGCGCCCGGCGCGGGCACGGGGGTTGCTCGCCCCTCGTGGGGGCGAGGGGGCGAGGAGATCCACAGGGCAGCCCGTTACCTCGTTGTGCCCGTGGCCGTCGTGGCCACGCTCACGGTGCTTTCACCATCTGTTGACGCGGCCCTGGTCATCGCCAGGGTGCCCTTCACCTTCACGGTCAAGGACCGGGTGTTCAATCCCGGAGGGTGCGCGGTCTCGACCGACGGCACCCAGCCGGGGATCGTCTTCGTGCGCGGAGCTGTGGCCGGGGAGTTCGCGCTCGTCAACCCGCTCCAGTCGGCGCAGGAGGTCGACCCCAAGCTGGTCTTCCACAAGTACGGCGACCAATACGTGCTTCGAGAGGTGTGGTTGGGCCAGGGAAGGGGTCTCCGGCTCACCGAGCCCGCGGCGGAGCGGAAGCTGCGTGAAAACGCACGGCGTCGCAACGTTGTCCTGACGTTCGAAAGGGTGGCCGTGCCCAGCTTGTGAGTGATCTCCCATCGCCTCGTCCATCGAAGGTCGGGGCGGTCGTCCCGACAACGAGACCCCTCAATTGAGCGTGATGACGACCTTCCCGAAGGCCCGGCCGCTCTCGAAGTAGCGAAACGCCGCGGGAAGATCGGCGAAGGGGAACGTGCGATCGATCAGCGGCTTCAGGCGGTTCGCCGCGATGGCGCGGTTCATCGCGACGAACTGGGTGCGATTGCCTGCGAAGACGACGCGGACGGTCGCCACCGCGCGGTAGAGGATATTCGTATCAATCGTTGACGTTGCGGTCGAGAGACGGCCGACGAAGTTGACCTGGCCATCGAGCGCCGTCGCCTTGACGGACTGCTCCAGGGTGCCTCCGCCGACATCCACCACCTGGTCAACGCCCCGGCCCTCCGTCAGCTCGCGTACGGCCACGTGCCAATCGGGCGTGGCTCGATAGTTGATCACGTCGTCGGCGCCGATGGCGTCGAGCCTGGCCGCCTTGTCGTCACTGGACGTTGTCGCAATCACACGCGCCCCGAAGGTCTTGGCGAACTGGAGCGCGAACAGCGACACACCACCGGATCCGAGGACAAGGACGGTGTCTCCGGCTTGGAGCCGTCGCGCACCGGTGAGGGCGTTCCAGGCGGTGACGGCGGCGCAGGGCAGGGTCGCCGCTTCCTCGAATGAGAGATGGTCTGGAATCCGTACGAGCGCCTCTTCACCGAGGACGACGAGCTCCGTCATCATTCCGTCGAGGGATCCGCCGAGCTGCGGAGCGTATTCCCACTCGATTCCGCCGGCGATCCAGCGCGGAAACATGGCCGCAGCCACCCTGTCGCCGATGGCAACGCGGGTGACGCCGGGACCGATGGCGACGACTTCGCCAGCGCCGTCGGCGCCCATGACCACGTCTGGCTTCACGGGCAGTGGGTACGTTCCGCGCAGGACCAGGAGCTCTCTGGAATTCAATGAATTCGCGCGCACCTTGAGCAACACTTCTCCCCGGCCGGGTGTGGGCTCCTCATGTTCCTTCAGCGTGAGGCCTGCGAGACCAGACCCCGAGTTGGCGTGATAGCTCTTCACAACGCCCTCCTTCGCTGGGGATGGCGCCGGATCTCTTCGCGCTGACCATGGGACACCTGACGCTCACGACGCCCGGTCCTCGGGGCGGCGGCGGCCGGCGAGGCTCCCCTGGCCGGGTACGGCCAGCGAGGGCTGGATGTTCCCCGTTTGAATGGCGGCACGCCCGTGTCCCTTCCGCGGGGGCACGAACTCGAGGGACGACGCGTATAGTCTCTTGGGTCAGCGATGAAGCGACTGTGGGTCCTGATGGCCGTCTGCTTCGTGGACATGCTCGGGCTGATGCTGGTGGCCCCGCTGATGGCCTTCTACGCCCTGCGCTTCCACGCCCGCGAGTGGATGGTCGGGCCGTTGATCGCTTCGTTCGCCGTCGCGCAGCTCATCTCATCCCCGCTCTGGGGCAGGCTTTCCGACCGCTACGGGCGGCGGCCGGCCATCATCGTCGGCCTCTGCGCCTCCGGCCTCGCCTACGTGATCTTCGGCTTTGCGAGCGCGCTCTGGATGCTCTTCGCCTCGCGCATCGTCCAGGGGTTGGGCGGCGGGACGACCGGCGTGGCCCAGGCCTACGTCGCGGACACCATGGGACAGCGCGAGCGGGCCAGGGCCCTCGGTTGGTTGTCGGCGGCGACGAGCGCGGGCGTCGTCATCGGGCCGGTCATCGGGTCGGTGGCCCGGCGGTTCGGGACCGAGCTCCCGGGGCTGGTCGCCGCGGCCCTGGTCGTGGTGAGCGTGGCCTTCGCCTGGAAATGGCTGCCCGAGTCGCGCCTCCTGCCGCCCCCGGATGGCGTGGCCGACCTGCACGAACCGCCGCCGAGCCGGTCGGTGAAGCGAGCGCTGTGGGAAGTCGTCCGCCACCCCACCTGGCCAGCCCACCGCGTGATCTGGATCTACATCGTGGGAATGCTGGCCCTGAACGTCGTCATCGGAGTGCTCGCGCTCTATCTCAAGGACGCCTACGGCGTGACGGAGCAGACGATCGGCTACTTCTTTCCGATCTTCGGCGTCGTCGGGGTGCTGATGCGCGTCTCGCTCGTGGGCTGGTTCAACGACCGATTCGGCGAGATTCGCACGATGCAGATCGGCACGATGTCCCTGCTCGCCGGCCTCGCGCTCATGCCGCTTCCCGTGGTGATCCTGCCCTCCCTGCCGGCCATGCTGCTGTTCATCGTCTTCCTGGCCTTCGTCCCGGTGGGAACGGCGCTGCTCTTCCCGGCGTCGACGTCGCTGGTGAGCCAGCGCACGAACCAGCGCGAGCTAGGGCTCACCATGGGCGCGCAGCAGACGTTTCGCGGGATCGTCAGCATCGTGGGGCCGATCGGGGGCGCCTTCCTCTTCGACCGGATCGGCCACGGCGTCCCCTTCCTCGCGGCCGCCGCGGTCGTCGGCGTGGCCAGCGTGCTCGCCTTCCGCGAGCGGGCGCAAGGCGAGCGTGACCGTGTCGGCGTGACCCAGATCGCTCGTTCTGAAAGCGGATGAGCCTCGAGGAACACGTTCACGGCGGAGGCCCCTTTGGCAGCGTCGCCAGCGACAGGACCAGGAGCCCGACGAGGATGACGATTGGAACCACCCACGCGACTGAGCGTGTCCGAGGGACAGGACCTGCTTGAGAGAGGCGGCGCGGTCCGCGCCGTAGACCCCAGGACAACAGGGTGAATGCGGCGAAGACGAGCGGCACAACCCATTTTTCAGGACCGTCTCCTGCCAGTACGTGGGAAGCGCACGCTCCCGAGTAGTCGAAGAACGCACCGGCGTAGGCCCATTCCTTGAGTCGCCCAAAGCGTGGGACAAGCAGCGCCACGGCACACGGAAACTCCCAGAACCCCAGGATGTTCAGGAGGTAGAGCGGGTAGCCCAGGTGCGTCAGGTTCACGCGGACGTATTCCAGGCGCGGGAAGGCCCACACCGATCCCGCCACCATCTTCTGGGCTACGAGCAAGGTGGTGATCCAGTAGGCGACGATGGGGATCCGGTAGGTTCGACCTTGATTGGAAGCACCAGGGGCTGCGAGCTCGACCATTCGCACGGGCTTTCATGACTGTTCCCCCACAGTGATGACCAATCGGAAGCCACCCTGTGTGACCGCGGGCGACTCGGCCTCTGGCAGGGCCGGTCATGGAAGCGTATTTTCCTTGTCACATCGACCGGACCTCGTTGGTCATGGTCATGGTGGGCGTGACACGAGAACGTAACCGATGGAGGAACTGGATTCGCTGGCGGAGCGGTTCGAGGGCCACACAACCCGCCTGCGGGCGATCGCCTACCGGATGCTGGGCTCGCTGACCGACGCGGACGACGCCGTCCAGGAAGCCTGGCTCCGACTGAGCCGCTCCGATACGAGCGGCGTCGAGAACCTGGGGGCGTGGCTGACGACGGTCGTCGCGCGCGTGTGCCTCAACCTGCTGCATTCGCGGAAGTTGCGACGCGAGGAATCTCTTGGCGCGCGTTTGCCCGATCCGATCGTGAGCCGAAAGGACGGGATCGACCCCGAGCATCAAGTGCTCCTGGCCGATTCGGTCGGTCTCGCGCTGCTCGTGGTGCTGGAAACGCTGACTCCCGGCGAGCGGCTCGCGTTCGTGCTGCACGACATGTTCGCCGTGCCCTTCGACGAGATCGCTCCCATCGCGGGGCGGTCCCCGACCGCCGCACGGCAGCTCGCGAGCCGCGCGCGCCGACGGGTGCAGGGAGCGGCCAGGGTCACCGATGCCGACCTCGCCCGACAGCGAGAGGTGGTCGACGCCTTCGTCGCGGCCGCGCGCGCGGGTGACCTCGACGCGCTCCTTGCAGTGCTCGACCCGGATGTCGTGCTTCGGGCCGACCGCGGTGCGGCGCCCCCGGGAGCATCGCGAGCGCTCCGTGGGGCACGGGCCGTGGCCGAGGGGGCGCTCACCTTCGCGCGGCTGGCGCAGCGTGTATGCTCGGTGCTCGTCAACGGGGCTGCGGGAATCGTCTCCTGGCTTCCGGGGGGACGGTCTTTGGCTGTCATGGGCTTCACGGTGAGGCACGGGCAGATCGTCGAGATCGACATCCTCGCCGACCCCGCGCGTCTCGGGAGCCTCGACCTGACCGTCCTCGACGCCTGACGGTCGGCGCATCGGCCGCAGCGGGTGCCGGTCGCCCCCAACCTCCGCGCCTCGCGCACCGCGGGCTTGATCCCCTCCCCGCCCCTGGCGCAGGCGGCGTCGACCAGGGTTGTGGCGGGACGCGCAGGGGCTCACACACTACGACAGCCGCTCGGAGCGCGCCTTTGCATCGCCACTCAGCTGCCGCACGATCTCCGTGGTCCTGCGGATGTCCCCTTCGGCGAGACCGACGCCCATGGTCGACGCGATCGCCAGGAACCGGGCCTCGAGCTCGCGATAGCGCGCGTCACCGTTGCGCGTCAGCCGCACGAGCTTCGAGCGCCGATGCTTAGGATTGTCGACGAATTCCACGAGCCGCTCGGCCGCAAGCTCATCCGCCAGTCGTTGCATGCGCTGGCGGCTGGTGGGTCGCGTCTGCGCGATCTGCGGCACGGTCAACGGACCAAGCAGCGCGAGGCTTCGCATGAAGCCGAACGCACCGCCGCCCCAGCTCGTGATGAGCCCTGTCTTCTGACCAACCGCCCGTATCCTGAAGAAGCACTGGGCCACCTCGAGCATCAGCTCGGCGATCGCCTCAGCCTTGCTGTCGATGATCGGGCCCCCCCCCGTCCGGTGTCGCGCCAACGCCATCGCCTCCGTTCCCACTTGCCCCCTACCGGTTTCTCCCACTTGACACCATGGTTGTCAATATCTAGAATGACAACCTGGTTGTCGTTTCGGGGGCGGATCTCATCCGCGGAGCGGTCAGCGCATGGGCCCGGCCGGGCTACAGGCGAACGAGACGGGAACCGCGGGCGTCATCGCGCGACCGCCGCTGCTCTTCGCCGTTGCTCTTCTGCTCGGTCTCACCTCGGACCGCCTGCTGCCTTGGCCGTTCGCCGTTCCGGGAAGCGACCTGGTCCGCGGGATGACCGCCGGCTCCATGATCCTCGTCGGTTTGGTGCTGGCCGCCGCGGGGATTCGCAACTTCTCCCGGGCCGCGACGCCCGTACCCACGATCGAACCCACGCGTGTGCTGGTGACGACCCGCATCCACGGCTGGACGCGCAATCCCATCTATCTCGGCATGTTTCTCGTCTACGGGGGCATCGCCATAGCCGCGCGAAGCCCGTGGACCGTGATCCTGACGCTCCCCCTGGCAATCACGATCCGCTACGGCGTGGTCGGGCGCGAGGAGGCATATCTGGAACAGCGTTTCGGCGATGCCTATCGAGACTACAAGACGCGCGTACGCCGCTGGCTTTAGCCCTTGGACGAGAGCGCTGCCCGGCAGGGCTGGCCTGCGCATTCGGAGACGCGTGTGAGGTCAGCCCAGGTCATGATCGGTGTTCTGGCGTTCGTGCTCGTCTCCTGCGCGACGATCCCGACACCCCAGGACGCAAATGACGCCGTACTGGCGCTCCGAAGGCACGAAAGCTGGGCATGGGCCCTGGGCATTGCCCTCCTCTGGGCCGATCTCCTGTTGCCAATCCCGCAGACGGCCGTGATCGCCGCGCTCGGCATAATCTACGGCACCCTGCTCGGCGGATTGCTGGGCAGCCTCGGTCTGATCACCGGCGGCCTTCTCGGCTACGCGCTGATGTTCACCGCCGCACGGCGCCTGGTGCCCCGCTTCTCCGGGCCTCAGTCGCTGCACAGGATGGAGAGCTTGTTCGACAGGAGCGGTCCCTGGGCGATCGTCCTGACGCGCAGCCTTCCCTACAGCGTTCCCGAGGCCATGGTCTTCCTCGCCGGACTTGCGGGCATGCCCCTGTCGAAGTTTACCGCCGCGCTGACCGTGGGCAGCTTGCCCACGGCATTCGTGTTTGCGGCCATCGGCGCCGGGTGGGCCGACCAGCCGATACTCGCCCTCACGGCAAGCTACGTCCTCCCCATCCTCTTGCTACCTATCGCGCTCTATCTCATGCAGCTTCGACCACAGTGAGCGATGTCGATGCTGATCGTCGTTTTCCGCACGCTCGCCCTGCTCGCGTTGGCGGGGATGCTGCTGGGCGTCGGCGGCCGTCGCCGAGAACCGAGGACAGCACCACGCCACCATGGCGGCGGCCGAGGGCCAGTGGTGGCAAACCTCGCAGCGTTCATTTTGTTCTTCCCCTCGCTCATGATCTTTCACGGCAGCGCCAACGGCCTCACGACAGTTCTGCTGGCCTCGTCGGGATCACTCCTGGCGGCTGCGGGCGCGGCGCTCGTCCTCAGATCCCGGGCCGAGCTGGGTCCCGC
>JBKPDM010000023.1:0-5135 GCA_046727895.1 Pseudomonadota bacterium
GCCCGCAGGGGTTCACCTTCGGGCGGATCATCTACAGCCAGTTCGGCATGGCCTTCAACTGGCCGTTCGGGGCCGCGCTCTCTGTCTTTCTCCTGCTCGCGGTGCTCGCCGCGATGGCTCTCGCCGCCCGCATCGGCCGCCCGCCCGCGCCGGCCCGATGACCTTTCGCTGGCCGACCCGTCTCGTCCTCATCGGGGTCGCCCTGGTCGTGCTGCTCGCGCTCTACGGCCCCCTGTTCGTCGCGATCCTGTTCTCCTTCATCAAGATGCGCGGCGGCGAGATCCTGTGGGACAGCTTCTCCTTCGAGGCCTATGGCCTGCTGCTGCGCAATCAGAGCATCATCGAGGCGCTCGGCAACACGCTCCTCGTCGGCACCGCCGCGGTCGCGCTCGCGCTGGTGTTCGGGATGCTGTTCGCGTTCCACTACCACGGCGCCCGCGGCCGCGCGCGCGAATTCCTCCAGCTGATGATCTTCCTCCCCTTCCTGATGCCGCCGATCCTGACCGGCCTATCGCTCCTGATCTTCTTTCGCCAGGCGCACATCGAGCGCTCGCTCCTGACCGTGATCATCGGCCACACGCTGTTCGTGCTCGCCCTGGTCTACCGCACCATCCTCGCTCGCCTGCAGGCGCTCAGCCCCTCGATGGTCGAGGCCTCGCTCGATCTCGGCGCAAGCCGTCTCCAGACCTTCCGCTACGTCCTCCTGCCCAACCTCGCGACCGCAGTGATCTCGGCCGCGATCCTGGCGTTCGCGCTCTCGTTCGACGAGACCCTGATCACGCTCCTGTTGACCGGCACGCAGAACACGCTGCCGATCCGGCTCTGGGCGATGATGCGCCTCGGCTTCACCCCCGATATCAATGCGCTGGTGACCCTGATCCTCGCCGGCACGACGCTCCTTTGCCTGCTCGTCGCCAGCTACTTCACCGTCGATCGCCCCGATTGACCGCCGCCCGGCCAAGGCGCAACTTGCGGCCCGCATGACCGTGGCATGCAGGCATCCAGAACCAACCTCTAATCCGGCGGTCGACATGAGAGCGGCGGTCTGTCGCGAGTTCAAGAAGCCTCTGGCCGTCGAGCAGGTCAATCTCGCCGAGCCTTACGAGGGCGAGGTCAAGGTCCGCGTGTCGGCCTGGGCGATCTGCCACAGCGACCTCCTCTACATGGACGGAACGTGGGGCGGCGACCTGCCGGCGGTGTTCGGGCATGAGGCGGCGGGCAACGAGGCGATCGCCTCGGCCAGGAGCGGTGTTGCGCTGCGCAACATGATCGTGTTCTGAGCCGGCGTGCCACGGAGTGCGGATGGGAGGTGCGGAGCGCATGCGCATCACGAGCATCGAGACGTTCAGCACCCGCGAGGTAGGGTTCGTCCGCGTCCGGACCGACGCCGGCGCCGAGGGTTGGGGCCAGCTCTCGCCCTATAACGCCGACATCACGGCCCTGATTGTCCATCGTCAGATCGCGCCCCATGCGCTCGGACAGAGCGCGCTCGACACCGAGGCGATGGTCGACCTGATCGCCGACCGCGAGCACAAGTTTCCCGGCTCCTACCTCTGTCGCGCCCTGGCCGGGGTGGACACGGCGCTTTGGGATCTGCGCGGCAGGCTCGAAGAGAAGAGCGTCTGCGAGCTGCTCGGCGGCAGGCCGCGCCCGCTCCGGGTCTGCGCGTCCAGCATGCGCCGCGACATCAGCCCCAAGGCGGAGGCCGAGCGCCTGCTCCGGCTACGGGATCGACACGGCTACGACGCGTTCAAGATCCGGATCGGCAGCGAGTGCGGCCACGACCGGGACGAGTGGCCGGGACGCACGGAGGCGATCGCGGGCGCAGGACCCTACGTCGAGTTCTCGATCGAGGGTGCTGACTATTATCCCTGGCAGGACGGGCTGTTCACACCGGCGCTGGTGGCGCAGGAGGGCAAGGGCCAGATCCCCGACGGGCCGGGGCGGGGGAGTCGAGGTCGACCCTGCCTGGCTCGCGCGCGCCACGCACGAGAGCAGCGGGCTCGACTGACGATGCGTCCGTGGGGGCGCCCCGTCCACAAAAGTGTCACATTGTGGTGGCGGCGATAGCAAATTCGACCTAACGTACAGCATAAAGCCGTGCGACCGGGGTGAAAAGCCCGTGAAGGAGGGGGTGAGGCAACGGCGACATGTCACGAAACCGACATGGAACGGTTAACCGGCCGCGCTGGGGGATGAGCCCGACGCGTGGCAGGGGCCGTCGGCTCTAGAGGACGTTCTTGCGAACGAGAACAGGGAGAAGGATATGATATCCAAAATCATCGGCTTGGCGTCGCTTTCCGCAATCGCGCTGTCTGCCTCAACCGGTCTCGCTCTGGCGCAGAGCCAGGAGCTTGTCGACTCGGCTAAGGCGGAAGGCATGTTGACGACGATCGCGCTGCCGCATTCCTGGTGCAATTACGGCGAAGTGATCGAGGCCTTTAAGGCGAAGTATCCCGGGATTTCGGTGAATGAGCTGAACCCCGACGCCGGCTCCGGCGACGAGGTCGAGGCCATCCGGGCGAACAAGGACAACACTGGCCCGCAGGCCCCCGACGTGATCGATGTCGGCCTCTCCTTCGGTCCCTCCGCCAAGGCGGAAGGTCTGATCCAGCCGTACAAGGTGTCCACCTGGGACACGATTGCGGACAGCGCCAAGGATGCCGAAGGCTATTGGTATGGTGACTATTACGGTGTGCTCTCCTTCGTCGTGAACCAGGACCTCGTCCCCGAATCGCCGCACGACTGGTCCGACCTCCTCGCCAAGAAATATGCCAATGCCGTCGCGCTCGCCGGAGACCCGCGCTCGTCGAACCAGGCGATCCAGGGCGTCTATGCGGCCGGGCTTTCGCAGGCCGGCGGCGACGCGGCCAAGGCGCCGAAGGCGGGTCTCGATTTCTTCGCCAAGCTCAACAAGTCCGGCAATTTCGTCCCGGTCATCGGCAAGTCCGCCTCGCTTGCGCAGGGCTCCACGCCGGTCATCGTGGCCTGGGACTACAACGGACTCTCCTGGGCGAAGGATCTCGCCGGCAACCCGCCGGTCGACGTGGTGGTGCCGAAGACCGGCGTTGTCGCCGGCGTCTACGTGCAGGCGATCAGCGCCTACGCGCCGCATCCGAACGCTGCGAAGCTCTGGATGGAGTGGCTCTATTCGGACGAAGGTCAGCTTCTCTGGCTGAAGGGCTTCTGCCACCCGATACGCTTCAACGACCTCGCCAAGAACGGCAAGATCCCGCAGGAGCTGCTCGACGCGCTGCCCCCGGCGGCGGCCTACAAGGCGGCGGTCTTCCCGACGCTCGAGGAGCAGAACGCCGCGAAGCCGGCGATCACCGAGAACTGGGACAAGGTGGTCGGCGCCAACGTCCACCAATAAGCTGAGCATGCTGAGCATGGGTAGCGCCACGCTGCCGGCGAGTCCGGCCCCGCGTGGCGCGCCAGCCTTGCCTGGACCCGGCACGGCCCTTGCGAGGGATGACGCAAGCCCAGTAGGACCGAATGGCTCAAGTCGCTGATGCACAGACAGCCCCTCTTCTTGCGTCGAGGCCATGGCGTGAGCGTGTGTCCCTGGCGTGGCTCGGGGTCGTCCCGTTCCTCCTGTTCACGCTGCTGTTTCTGATCCTTCCGACGCTCGACCTGATTGTCGGCGCGTTCCGGACTCCGAGCGGCGACTTCACGCTCGACAACATATTCCGGCTGAACCAGCCTACGATCCTCGCCGCCTACTTGATCAGCATCGAGGTGAGCCTCGCCTCGTCGCTGCTCGGTGCGGTTGTTGGCTTCCTGCTCGCCTGGGCGGTGGTGATGGGCCGCCTGCCGCGATTCATCCGCCCGATGGTCACGACATTCTCGGGCGTTGCGTCGAACTTCGCCGGCATTCCGCTCGCCTTTGCGTTCCTTGCCACGCTCGGCCCGACCGGCCTGGTAACCGCCCTCCTGATGGGCATCGGCGTCAATCTCCGGGTGCTCGGCTTCACCATTCTGAGCTTTTGGGGCCTCACCATCACCTATCTCTACTTCCAGATACCCTTGATGGTGCTGATCCTCATGCCCGCGCTCGACGGCATGAAGCGGGAGTGGCGGGAGGCGGCCGCGATCCTGGGCGCGAGTCCCCTCCAGTATTGGCGCTATGTCGCGCTGCCGGTGCTCTGGCCGAGCCTGCTCGGCAGCACGATCCTGCTCTTCGCCAACGCCTTCGGCGCCGTCGCCACGGCCTATGCCCTGACCGGTTCGTCGCTGAACATCGTACCGATCCTGCTCTATGCGCAGATACGCGGCGACGTGCTGCATGACCCGCATCTAGGCTATGCACTGGCGCTTGGCATGATCCTCATCACCGGCGGCGCCAACATCGTCTACATCTGGCTCCGCTCGCGCGGTGAACGGTGGATCCGATGAAGTCGTCGCGCGTCATTCCTTGGATCATCCTGGTCCTTTGCAGCCTCTATTTCGTGGTGCCGCTAATCGCCACGTTCGAGTTCTCGATGCGTAAGCGCCGCGGCGTCTACTCGTTCGACGCCTACAGCTCAGTGTTCCAGGACAACCGCTTCCTGGAGAGCTTCGGCTATTCGATCGCGGTCGCCGTAGCCGCCATTGTCGTCGGCATGCTGCTTGTCGTGCCGACGGTCTACTGGATCAGACTTAAGCTGCCGCGCGTCCGCCCGATTGTCGAATTCATCACCCTGCTGCCGCTGGTGATCCCGGCCATCGTCGTCGTGTTCGGCTATTTGCGCCTCTACAACAGCTCCTCCTGGCTGCCCTTCACGTCGAGCGCGCGCGCCACCGACCTTCTGCTGATCTTCGGCTACGTGACGCTAGCGCTGCCCTACACCTACCGTGCGGTCGATACCGGGCTCCGCGCCATCGACGTGCGCACGCTGACGGAAGCCGCGCAGAGCCTCGGTGCCGGCTGGCCGACCATCCTCTTCCGCCTGATCCTTCCGAACGTCCGCTCCGGCGTCATGGCCGGCGCCTTCCTGACGCTTGCGATCGTGATCGGCGAGTTCACCATCGCGAGCCTGCTCGATCGCCCCGCCTTCGGTCCCTACCTGCAGAACATCGGCGCCAACAGGGCCTACGAGCCTTCAGCGCTCGCCATCATCGCTTTCGCAGTCACCTGGCTCTGCATGGGGCTCATC
>JBKPDM010000024.1:0-3552 GCA_046727895.1 Pseudomonadota bacterium
GCGACGAGGTGCGGATCGGCGATCTGGCCGCGCACGATGCTGACCATGTCGGCCTGGCCCGAGGCGATGACGGCATTGGCGTTCTCGGGGGTGCGGATGTGGCTCTCGGCCTGCACCCTGGCGTGCCTGGACACCTGCTTCAGCGCTTCGGCGAAGGGCGCGCCGAGCTTGTCCGCGTACAGCACGCTCGGCATGATCTTGTAAAAGTCGAAGTAGCTGCCGGTGCCGCAGGTCACGTAGTCGATCAGGCCGCGCCGATCGTGCCAGGCGACGATCTCCTGCAGCGCCTCGCTCGAGAGGGCCACCTCGACGTCCGGATCGACGCTGACCGCGACCCCGACGATGAAGTCGTCGCCGACCAGCTCGCGAATCCGCGCGATGATCGCAGCGGAAAAGCGCGTGCGGTTCTCGAGCGAGCCGCCCCAGCGGTCGTCGCGCCGGTTCGACCAGGGCGTCCAGAACTGATCGATCAGGGCGTGATAGGCGGCGAACAGCTCGACACCGTCGAAGCCGGCCGCGTGTGCCCGGCGCGCCGCCTGGCCGAAGGCCTCGATCAGCTCGAGGATCTCGGCCTCGGTCATGGCGTGGCTACCGTCGGAATCGTGATAAGAGGGCAGGCCGGAGGGCGACCAGCTGGGCTCGAACGAGTTGTCGGGATCGCCATGCTGGCCGACGTGGTAGATCTGCTGGATCATCACCGTGCCGTGCTCGTGGCAGGCGTCGGTCAGGCGGCGGAAGTGCGGAATGATCCCGTCGTCCTCATGGCGGAAGTTGCCGCGCGTGAGGACCGCGGTGCGATGCACCGGTACCGGCTCGACCACGATCATGGCGGCGCCGCCGATCGCCCGCTCGAGGTAGTAGTGCAGATGGCGCTCGCCAGGGAGGCCGCCCTCGGCCATGTTGGCGGTGTGCGCGCCGAAGGTCAGCCGGTGCTTCAGGCGCTTCTGACGGAGATCGAGCGGCGCGAAGAGGTGCGGAAAGAGCGCCGACATTGCACCGCCTCCGACCGCACCCTGGGCTCTATTTGCGCTTGGGCAAGTACAGGTCGGTGATTGTGCCTTCGAAGGCTTCGGCCGAGAAGGCGATGGTCTCCGAGAGGGTCGGGTGCGGATGGACGGTCAGGCCGATGTCAGCGGCATCGGCGCCCATCTCGATCGCGAGCGCCACCTCGGCGATCAGATCGCCCGCGTTCGGCCCGACGATGCCGGCCCCGATCAGCCGCTCGCTCGCCTCGTGGAACAGGAGCTTGGTCATGCCCTCGGCGCGGGCGATGCCGAGCGCCCGACCCGAGGCGGCCCAGGGAAACGAGCCCTTGCCATATTTGATGCCGTTCTTCTTGGCCTCGGTCTCGGTCACGCCGGCCCAGGCGATCTCCGGGTCGGTATAGGCGACCGAAGGGATGCACTTGACGTCGAAGAAGCTGTTGCGGCCGGCCGCCACTTCGGCTGCGACCTTGCCCTCGTGGGTCGCCTTGTGGGCGAGCATCGGCTGGCCGACGATGTCGCCGATCGCGAAGATGTGGTGGACGTTGGTCCGCTGCTGGCGGTCGACCGGGATGAAGCCCCGCTCGTCGATCTCGACGCCCGCGGCATCCGCCCCGATAGCCTTGCCGTTCGGACGCCGGCCGATCGAGACCAGAACCCGGTCGAAGGTGTCTTTTTCGGGCGCTTTCTTGCCCTCGAAAGTGACCTCGAGGCCCTTCTTGCCGGCTTTGATGTCGGTCACCTTGGTCTCGAGGAAGATGTTCTCGTAGAGCTTCTCGATCCGCTTGTGCAGAGGGCGCACGATGTCCGGATCGGCGCCCGGGATCAGCTGCTCCAACATCTCGACCACGGTGATCTTGGAGCCGAGCTCGTGGTAGACCGTCGCCATCTCGAGGCCGATGATGCCGCCGCCGAGCACCAGAAGCCGCTTCGGGACGTCCTCCAGCTCGAGCGCACCGGTCGAGTCCATGACCCGCGGGTCGTCCTTGGGGATGAACGGCAGGAAGATCGGCGCCGAGCCCGCGGCGATGATCGCCTGCTCGAAGCCGACCGTCGTGATGCCGTTGCCGGTCTCGACCTCGAGTTGGTTCGAGGAGGTGAATCTGCCGAGGCCCTCGACCACCTCGACCTTGCGCTGCTTCGCGAGGCCGGCGAGGCCGCCGGTCAGGCGGCCGACCACGCCGTCCTTCCAGTCCGAGAGCTTGTCGAGGTCGATCTCGGGCCTGGCGAAGGAGAGACCGTGCTCGCCCATCTCGCGCGCCTCGGCGATCACCTTGGCGGCGTGGAGGAGCGCTTTCGAGGGGATGCAGCCGACGTTCAGGCAGACGCCGCCGAGCGTCGGGTAACGCTCGACCAGCACCACCTTCTTGCCGAGATCGGCGGCGCGGAACGCCGCCGTGTAGCCGCCCGGCCCCGAGCCCAGCACCAGCACCTCGGCCTGGACCTCGCCCGCGCCGGATCCGGTCTTTGGGGGTGTCGCGGCCTTCGGCGGCCGCTCCTCTTTCGGCTCTTCCTTCGCCGCGCCCGCGGCTTCAGTTTCGAGCAGGAGAATGACGTCGCCCTCGGACACCCGATCGCCGACCTTGACCTTGATCTGCTTGACCTCGCCGCCCTCAGGTGCGGGCACCTCCATGCTCGCCTTGTCGGACTCCAGCGTAATCATCGGGTCCTCGGGCGCCAGCGTATCACCCGCCTTGACGTGAACCTCGATGATCTCGACGTCCTTGAAGTCGCCGATGTCCGGGACCTTGACCTCGATCGGCATCGTCCGCCTCCCGCCTAGAGAACCAGCCGGCGCACGTCCTCGAGGACGTGGCAGAGGTGGCGCGTGAAGCGCGCCGCAAGCGCACCGTCGACCACCCGATGGTCGTACGACAGCGCGACCGGCAGCATGAGGCGCGGCACGAAGGCGCTGCCGTCCCAGACCGGCGCCATCCTGGCGCGCATGACGCCGAGGATCGCCACCTCGGGCGCGTTGACCAGCGGCGTGAAGCCGGTGCCGCCGATGCCGCCGAGACTCGAGATCGTGAACGACGCCCCCTGCAGCTCGGCCGAGGCAAGCTTGCCGTCGCGCGCCTTCTTCGAGACCTCGGCGAGCTCGCGCGAGAGCGCATCGATGCCCTTCCTGTCGACGTCGCGCAGGGCCGGCACGACGAGGCCACCCGGGGTGTCGACCGCGATCCCGATGTGCACGTACTTCTTGAGGATCAGATTCTCCTTATCGGGGGCCAGCGAGGCGTTGACGTCCGGATATTTCTTGAGCGCCGAGACCGCGGCCTTGATCAGGAAGGCGAGGAGCGTCACGCGGTAGCCCTGCTCCTTGGCCGCGGCATCGAGCTCCTTGCGGTAGGCTTCGAGCTCGGTGATGTCGGCCTCGTCGTGCTGCGTGACCTGCGGCACGTTCAGCCAGGCCCGGTGCAGATGCGGGCCGGAGATTTTCTTGATGCGCGAAAGCGGGACGGTCTCGATCTCGCCGAACTTGCTGAAGTCGACCGGCGGTATCTCGGGAATGCCGGCGCCGGCCGGCGCGGCAGCGGCCGGCGCAGCGGCCCCGCGGGACAGATAGGTC
>JBKPDM010000025.1:0-10061 GCA_046727895.1 Pseudomonadota bacterium
GTCTACACCTATGAGATCGCCGAGACCAAGGTCTCCCAGGTAATGGACTTCGCGCGCCAGCACCAGCATCCGTTGCAGTGCACCATGGAGAAGGACTAACGGACGGCGCGGATGCCCATGTTGTCGCGCAACCTTGAAAAGACCCTCCGACGAGCCCTCGCGCTAGCCAACGCCCGGCAGCACGAATACGCGACGCTCGAGCATCTCCTCATGGCCCTCATTGACGACGACGATGCGGTCGCGGTGCTCAAGGCCTGCGCGGTCGAGGTCGACCGCCTGCGCGCGAGTCTGAACGACTTTCTGGATCACGATCTCACCAGCCTGGCGGTCGAGGGTGTGGTCGACGCCAAGCCGACCGCCGGTTTCCAGCGGGTCATCCAGCGGGCGGCGATCCATGTCCAGAGTTCGGGCCGAAGCGAGGTCACCGGTGCCAATGTTCTGGTGGCACTGTTCTCCGAGCGCGAGTCGCACGCGGTCTACTTCCTGCAAGAGCAGAACATGTCGCGTCTCGATGCCGTGAACTACATCAGCCACGGCATCGCCAAGCGCGTGGGCATGAGCGAGAGCCGCCGGGTGCGCGGCGCCGAGGAGACCGAGGAGCGGCGCAGCGGCCAGGGCGGCGAGGCCCTCAACGCCTACTGCACCGATCTCAACGCCAAGGCCAAGCGGGGCAAGATCGACGTCCTCGTCGGCCGCGACCTGGAGGTCGAGCGGACCATTCAGATCCTCTGCCGGCGCTCGAAGAACAACCCCTTGTTCGTGGGCGAGCCGGGCGTTGGCAAGACCGCGATCGCCGAAGGGCTGGCGCTCAGGATCGTACGCGGCGAGGTTCCGGACGTCCTGCGCTCGGCGGTGATCTACCAGCTCGACATGGGCGCATTGCTCGCCGGTACCCGCTACCGCGGCGACTTCGAGGAGCGGCTCAAGAGCGTGCTCGCCGAGCTCGAGGCCGATGATCGGGCGATCATGTTCATCGACGAGATCCACACGGTGATCGGCGCCGGCGCGACCAGCGGCGGCTCCCTGGACGCATCGAACCTGCTCAAGCCCGCGCTCGCCAGCGGGGGGCTGCGCTGCATCGGCTCAACCACTTACAAGGAGTATCGCAACTATTTCGAGAAGGACCGTGCCCTGGTCCGGCGGTTCCAGAAGATCGACATCCACGAGCCGTCCGAGGACGAGACGGTCAAGATCCTGATGGGCCTGAAACCATCCTTCGAGGACCACCATCAGGTCCGTTACACCAACAACGCGATCAAGGCGGCGGTCGAGCTATCGGCGCGCTACATCCACGATCGCAAGCTGCCCGACAAGGCGATCGACGTGATCGACGAGGTCGGCGCCGCCCAGATGCTCAAGCCCGAGGGCCAGCGGCGCAAGACGCTCGGCGTCAAGGACATCGAGGAAGTGGTCGCCAAGATGGCGCGCGTCCCGGTCAAGAACGTCAACGCCCGCGACAAGGAGGTGCTGCGCAATCTCGACGGTGATCTGAAGAGCGTCGTGTTCGGTCAGGACGAGGCGATCGGTGCGCTTGCAAGCGCGATCAAGCTCGCGCGTGCCGGGCTGCGTGACCCGCAGAAGCCGATCGGCTGCTATCTGTTCTCGGGCCCGACCGGGGTCGGCAAGACCGAAGTCGCGCGCCAGCTCGCCCGGATCATGGGCATCGAGCTGGTCCGCTTCGACATGTCCGAATACATGGAGCGGCACGCCGTCTCGCGCCTGATCGGCGCGCCACCCGGCTATGTCGGCTTCGACCAGGGCGGCCTGCTGACCGACGCGATCGACCAGCAGCCGCACGCCGTGCTCCTCCTGGATGAGATCGAGAAGGCGCATCCGGACGTCTTCAACATCCTTCTGCAGGTGATGGACTACGGTAAGCTCACCGACAACAACGGCAAGACCGTCGACTTCCGCAACGTCATCCTGATCATGACCACCAATGCCGGCGCCGCCGACATGAGCAGGGCGGCGATCGGCTTCGGGCGCGGCAGCCGCGAGGGTGAGGACACCGAGGCGATCAAGCGGATGTTCACACCCGAGTTCCGCAACCGCCTCGACGCGACCATCGCGTTCCGGGGTCTGACCCCCGAGATCCTCGCCCACGTGGTCGACAAGTTCGTCCAGGAGCTGGCGGCGCAGCTCGCCGACCGGCGCGTGCATCTGGAGGTCGATGCCCTCGCCAAGGCCTGGCTCGGCGAGAAGGGTTACGACCCGCTGTACGGCGCCCGGCCGCTCGCCCGGGTGATCCAGGAGCACATCAAACGACCGCTCGCGGACGAGCTGCTGTTCGGCCAGCTGGCCAAGGGCGGCAAGGTCGTGGTCACGATCCGGGACGGCAAGCCGGCGTTCGACTGCACGCCCGCCAACACGCCGGCCCTCCTGCCGCCGCCCGGGGACGGCGACGCCGAGTTCTCCGCCCTCGAGGACGACGAGCGCGATGACGAGGCCGACGATCAGGAGTACCTGACCGAGCCGGTCGCCTGATCCAGGCGAGCGCTGCCGCGCCGCCCAGACCCTTGGCAACTGACCGAGCCGGTCGAGAGGGGCGATGCCGCTCCAGGACAAGCTGATCGTGATCACAGGCGGTGCCGGCGGCATCGCCCGCGAGACGGCGAAGCTGCTCCTACCGGAGGGCGCCCGCCTCTTGTTGATCGATCCGAACAGGGCGGCGCTGGACGGGCTCGCGCGAGAACTCGATGCCGGTCAGCAGGTGCGGATCGTAGGGCTCGTCGCTGGCAACACCGGACACATGCGAAGCGGCGCTCGAGGGCGTCGGTCAACCGGTCTACGCGCTCGTCCACCTCGCCGGGATTTTCAAGCCGGACGATCTGGACGGCGCGCATCGGCCGCTCTGGGACCAGGTCATGGCGGCCAACCTGACCAACGCCTTCGACATGGCGGCGGCGGTACGACCGAAGCTGGACCCGGCCGTCACCTGCCGGATGGTCTTCGTGAGCTCGTTCGCCTTCCGGCGCGGCTCATACGATCACATCGCGTACA
Source organism: Pseudomonadota bacterium (assembly GCA_046727895.1). Classification (GTDB taxonomy): domain Bacteria; phylum Pseudomonadota; class Alphaproteobacteria; order Geminicoccales; family Geminicoccaceae; genus DATAOG01. Next base: position 3,001 of record JBKPDM010000025.1, read on the forward strand.
CGGCGGCGAAGGGCGGCATCGTCGGGCTGGTGCGCGCGCTCGCCCGGCGCCTTGCGCCGAACGTCCTGGTCAACGGCCTGGCGCCGGGCATCATCGAGACCGGCATGCCCGAGCACATGCTCGCCGTGCCGCAGCGACGCCAGCGGCTGCTTGCCGAGACGGTGCTCAAGCGTTTCGGCCACCCGCGCGAGGTGGCGAGCGTGATCGCCTTTCTCCTGGGCGATGGCGTGACCTATATCACCGGCCAGGTGATCAACGTCGACGGCGGTGTGGTGAATTCGTAAACCTGCTCGGGTGCGTGACCGTCAGCTGCCGCCCAGTCCATTTTCGATCTCGGCATCGCCAACGTCAACCGAGCGGGCGGCGCTGCGCAGCTGATCGAGCGTGTTGCCATCGAGCGGGATGCCCTCGGCGAGGCGCCTTGCCTTGAGGCGGCGCTCCGGCTCGCCGGGAAAGAGAATCTCACTACCGGGGCTGGCGGGCGGCGAGGCCTTCACCCACCCTTCCAGGCGGGCGAGGTCGCTCGCCATGGCGTCCATGCCGGCCATGCGCTCGGGATCGATCAGGATCGAGAGCATGTTGTTCACCAGGCGCCGGGCGTCCGGGTTGTCGGGATGGCTGCTGCCGCCGCCGGTCAGCGCCCCGGCCAGGATCTCGCAGAAGATCGAGAGCCCGTAGCCCTTGTGACCGCCGAGGGTGAGGAGCGCGCCGGGCAGGTCGGCGAACAGCGCCGCGGGGTCGCGGGTCGGCCGGCCCTCGGCGTCGATCACGCAGCCTTCGGGCACCAGCTCGCCCTTGTTCTGCGCGACCCGCACCTTGCCGGCGGCGATGATCCCGGTCGACATGTCATGGATGATCGGCTCGGCGCCCGGCCGTGGCACGCCCATGGCGATCGGGTTGACCGACAGGCGCCGGTCGCTGCCGCCGAAGGGCGCGACCAGGATGCCGAAGCCGGTGGTGTTGACGAAGTGCAGCGAGATCAGGCCGGCCGCCGCGGCCTGTTCGGCCCAGGCGCCGATCCGCCCGAGGTGTGAGGCGTTGCGGATGCCGACCACGGCGACACCATGGGTCTGCGCCCGCTCGGCCCCGAGCGCGATCGCCTGCCTGGCGATCACCAGACCGTAGCCCTGCTGGCCATCGACCGTGATCAGCGCGCCCGCATCCTTCATGATTCGCGCGTGCCGGTTGGCCAAGATGCCGCCCTCGGCGAGGAGCTTCAGATAGGGTCCGACCCGGATCACACCGTGCGAGTCGTGCCCGACCAGGTTGGCGTCGACCAGGTGATCTCCATGGCTGCGTCCTCCCTTGTGCGTGCTTGGCTAGTTGGTGCTCCTCCGCGCCGAGATCAGGCGGAGCGCGAGCTCGATCGCCTCGAGCATGCTCTGCGGGTTGGCGATGCCGCGGCCGGCGATGTCGAATGCCGTGCCATGATCGACCGAGGTGCGCACGATCGGCAGGCCGAGGGTGACGTTGACACCGGACAGTGCGCTCATCCGGCCGGTCGCCGGGTCCATGGCGAAGCCCAGCGTCTTGACCGCGACGTGGCCCTGGTCGTGGTACATGGCGACGACGGCGTCAAATTGGCCGCCGAGCGCCTTGACGAATACGGTATCGCCCGGCACGGGGCCCTCGAAGGCCATGCCTCTGGCCCGGAACTCCTCGATCACCGGGGCGATCACAAGGGCGTCCTCGCGTCCGAAGAGGCCGCCCTCGCCGGCGTGCGGGTTGAGGGCGGCGACGCCGATCCGCGGTCGCTCGATGCCGAGATCGACCATTGCCTGATGGGTGAGCGTGAACACCCGGCGCAGGCGCTCGGGCGTGATGCTCCTGGGCACCTCCGCGAGTGCCACATGGGTCGTGACGTGGCTCACTCTGAGCCTGTCGTGGGCGAGCAGCATGCAGCTGTCCTTGCTACCGCTCAACTCGGCCAGGATCTCGGTGTGGCCGGCATAGGCGTAGCCCGCCGCGTTCAGGGCTTCCTTGTTGATCGGCGCGGTGACGATCGCGTCGATCTCACGGTCCATGGCGAGGCGCACCGCGCGCTCGATCGCCGCAAAGGCGAGCCGGCCGGCCGCGGCGCTGAGCTTGCCAGGCTCGATCACCTGGGCGGTCGAAGCCGCTTCGATCAGGCGCACCTTTGGCCATGCCAAGGGGGCGTCATCGGCCACCAGCTCGATTGCGAGGCCGAGCCCGCGGGCGCTCGCCTCGATGCAGCTTGCGGTGCCGATGACCACCGGCGCCAGCTCGCCCGCCCTGATTCGCGGGGCGAGCGCCTCGAGCGACTTCAGGATGATCTCGGGCCCGACCCCGGCAGGATCGCCCATGGTCAGGCCGAGGCTCGGTCGGTGTTCAGTCATGGCTGCCAGCTTTGATGGAATCGGCGAGCCGCAGCAAGAGCCCCGGATCGCCGAACGCACCGGATTTGGAGACTACCGCCGTGTCGTGCCAGCCGCCGCCTTGCACGCGCGAGCGCGCAACCCCCGGCAGCGGCTCTCCAGTGACGATCAGCGCCCCGACGCCGAGCGCCCGGACCAGCCGGTGCAAGGTCGCGCCGCCGGTCACGATCAGGGAGCGTGGTCGGGGCAGCTCCCGATCCGCATGGCCGAGGATGCGATCGAAGATCGGCCCGGCGACGGCGGCGCCGGTCCCGTCGGCGATCTCGATCACCAGAGCCGCCCGGCCGTGGCGAACGAGCGCCTCGTCGACGGCGCGGATCGCCGCTCCGATCGCGTCGCCCGGCCGTATGCGGATCAGGACCTCGGGTGCCTGTTCGGCGAGGGCCTGGATCTGCGTCAGGGTTACCGGATGATGACTGCCGATGACCAGCAGCAGCGGCGGCTCGAGCCGAGGCACGGCCGCTTCCCCGGGTGCGCCCGCGAGTGCCCGGGCCAGGCCCGCGCTGCCGCACCAGAGGATCGGCCCGGCAAGGCGCCGGCCTGCCGTCACGAGGGCAGCGAGATCATGTTCGCTCGCGGCATCGCAAAAGAAGGTGCCGGCACCCGCGAGCGCCGCCGCGGACGCCGCCATGCGGAGCGTCACGCTGCTGCGGCGGAGCTCACTCGCCAGATCGCAGGCGACAGCCTGCCAGGGCGCGCCGGCATCGGTGCGCCAATATTGCCGGCTGCCCGCCGTGATCCGCTGCTGGGCCGGGAAGGCGGGCGCGATCACGACGCTCGGGAAGCGGCCGTTGGCGAGACAGGCGACGACGTCGCGGGCGGTATTGCCGCGCAGCAGCGAATCGATTTTCTTGAACGCGAGATCCGCGCCCGCAAAGGCCTCGAGCCATGCCGATTCCGGCGCATCGACGTCCCTGGACTCGGTGTCGAGGGCGAAGCTATCCGCTGCTTTCAAGATTGCGGCGCGGTCCCAATAGACCGGCAGCGGGCCGGCGAGCGCCACCAGCGGCGCCGCTGTATCCAGAGCACCGGTGAGGTCGTCGGCGACGATTCGGACCCGCATCGAAGGCATGCCCGCCGTTCAGGTTCGCTCACGCTTCTTCGGCCAGAGTCGCCAGCTTTCTAGCGCGATGACGAGGCGAAAGGCAGTCATGTCGACCGATGCTGCACCCAAGGTTCTCGGCCGCGGCGATCTCGAGCGGGCGGTCGCCGCCGGCGTGCTCGGCGCCGCCCGGGCAGAGGCGCTCTGGCAATTCCTCGGCAGCGGTCCCCAGAGCCTGCGCCCGCGTTTCGATCTGGCGCACGTGGTCTGGTACGCGGGCGCGCTCATGGTCATCGGCGCCATGGATGCGATCGAGCGCTACTTGCGGGACAGCCTGCCGTCCGGCCTGAGGGCGCTGCGCCCGGCCCACGCCCCCTAGTCGAAGATCGACCCCTGGAATGCGAGACAGAGGTCTGCCCCTCTCGACCTAGCGCCGGCGCTCGCGGGCGAAGGTGTAGATGCCGCTCGCTGCGATGGTGATCGCGCCGGCCACGGTGGCGAAGTCGGGCAGATCGCCGAAGATCACGAAGCCTACCACGGTCGCCCAGATCAGGATGGTGTAGCTGAACGGCTGCAGGATCGAGGCGGGCGCCAGCTGCAGCGCCTTGATCAGCAGGAAATGGCCGCTCGCGCCGAGCAGAGCGACCAGACCGAACAGCGCCCAGCCGCGGGCATCGGGCGTCGTCCAGTAGAAAGGCCCGATGATGGTGAGGCCGATCACGCCGACGAGCGCGGTGTAGAACAGCGTGGTCAACGGCGGGTCGTCGCGGCTCACGAGACTGGTCAGGATCTGGTAGAGCGCGAACATCAGCGAGCAGAGCAGCGCCACGAAGGCCATCGGCTGAACCACGCCGAGGCCCGGCCGCAGGATGATCAGCATGCCGACGCAGGCAACGCCGATCGCGCACCAGCGGCGGCTGCCCACCCGCTCGCCGAGCAGCGGCACCGAGAGCGCGGTCACGATCAGAGGTGTCGCCGCCAGGATGGCGTGAGCGTTGGCGAGCGGCAGCACGGTAATCGTGAGGATGAACAGGCCGATCTCGACGACCAGCAGCAGCGAGCGGGCCGCCTGCAGCCAGAAGTGGCGGGTTCTGAGCGCCGCATTGCCGGTCTGCCTGCGGCCGAGCCAGGCCGCGATCACCACGAGCGAAACGAAGCGCACCCAGAGAATCTGGATGATCGAGTAATTCTCCGCGAGCAGCTTGCTACCGGCGTCCATGCAGGCGAACAGCAGCCAGGCGCAAAGGATGCAGGCAATGCCGCGGCCGATCGAGACGCTGGCGTCGCGCCCGAAGACGAGGGCAGGGGCGGGCGGCCTCACGCTCGACTTGGGGCGGGCACCGGCGCGGCGGCGTGCAACAGCCCCTCGTGCTTGAGCTCGGCCCAGAGATCGCTCGGGACGTCGGTCCGGAGGTGCTCGGCGTTGTCGAGGACCTCGGCCCGGCTGATCGCACCCGGGAGCAGCGCGCTGACGGCCGGGTGGGCGACGCGGAAGCCGCCGAGCGGGCCGCAGCCGAGGCCGAGCTGAGTGACCTCGAGCGGGGCGCTGCCGAGCCGCCGCCGAGCGCGCGGATCATAGCCCATAGGTGGCGTCTCCCGCAGCGACCCGACGCCCCGGGAGCGCGTTGAAGTTACCCCAACCAGTCGTCAACCGACCGCCTCCGGAGCGCCGACCGCCTCCGGGTCGAGGGTGTAGAGCTCCTGGGGACGCTCGACGCCGCGCAGCGCGTAGCGGCCGACCGAGACCAGCGGCCGATGGCTCTGGCCAGCCGCCTGGGCGAAGGACGAGGACAGGAGCACGTCCTGATCGAGCGAGTGGCACATGGCTGCGACCCGGCTGGTCTCGTTGACCGCCGGACCGACCACCGTGAAGTCGAGCCGATCGACGCTGCCGATGTTGCCGTAGAACACCTCGCCGACGTGCAGGCCAAGATAGAAGCGGGTGAGCGGCAGGCGGTCGGTCTGGCGCCTCTGGTTAAGCCTGGCGACCCGCTCGCGCGCGTCGGTCGCGGCGTCGAGCGCGCAACCGCAGGCATCGGTGACCGCGGCAGCATCGAACATGGCGAGAATGCCGTCGCCCATGAACTTGAGGACCTCGCCGCCTTGCGCCTGGATCGCCGAGACGATCGCGTCGGCATAGTCGTTGAGCAGCGGAATGATCTGCTCGGGCGGCGCCGTATCGGTGATCCGCGTATAGCCCTGCAGGTCGCTGAACCACAGCACAGCGCTGATCTTCTCGGCGACGCCGCGCTCGATGTGCCCGCGCAGCACCCGATGCCCGGCGTCGCGCCCGAGGTAGGTATCGACCAGGGTCTCGGCGATGCGTGCGGTGGACGCGCCCTTGATCGCCATAGCCAGGCAGGGCACCAGGAACTCGAGCGCGGCGAGCTCCACGTCGCTGAAGCCGGCGCTCTGATCCGTGGCCCAGGAGGAATAGGTGCAGTCCATCATGCCGATCGCACCGCCGGCGCCAAAGCGGTGGACCATCGCGACATAGTCGGTCATGCCTCGCCGCCGCAGATCGTCCAGGATCTCGAACTCCTGGTCGTCATGGTCGAGGCGCCGGCGGAGGGTCGTGGTGCCGCTTTCGTACAGGCGATGGAAGGGGCTGCGCACCCACAGGTCGTCGCTCTTCTGGGGATCGAGACGGCCGTACTCGGCCTCGGTGGGGGCCTCGGCGTCGCGTTGCCATCCGAACACGCGGCCGACCAGAACCGGATGCAGCGTGTCGACGCCCATCATGGCGCGGCGCAGCGGCAAGCCCAGAGCCACTGCGCGCTCGCAGAACCCTTGGAGCAGACCCAGCTCGCGTCCGCCGGACAGGGCGGCGGCGGCGATCCACTCGATCACTGGCAGGAAGCGGGCAGGTTCCATGACGGACGGCTGGGCCGGTCGATCGCGTGCGCAAGATGAGTGCACTGTAGCCGGAACCCGCTACGCTGCAAGCGACGCCTTGCCGCCCGGATGATCCTGAGCTTGGTCATCTCCGCCGCTGGACAGCTTGCCTGCCACACCGAGCAGTGCGAGGTTCGCCCGCGGGAACCGGTATCCGAGTGAGGCAGTCGCCATGCCCGTCACCACGGGAATGAGAGGCCACGGCATCTATGACCATCACTCCGCGCCGCAGATGGCGGCGATCGAGGCGGTCTTGCCGCGGCTGGAGGACGCCGTGGGCGACATGGCGCTGGCTGACCCGCCCGGCGCGATCGGCCTGGTCGACTACGGCTGCTCCGAAGGCGGCAACTCGATCGCGATCGCGAGGGGATGGAGCGACTGGTCAAGGACCACCCCGAAGCCTATGAGTTTCACTATATCCAGGTGGGGGCACTCCTGACCCGTCTCTGAGCGTCGTCGCCGGCTGAGCTGGCGATGTCGGCGTCCTGAAACAGGCTTGAGCTGGGGACAGGCGACGATTGCGCAGACCGACAGGGGGTGCGCATGCCGGCCACGCTCCACGGCGTGTTCGGGTAGCATCGATCTCGCGATGGGACGGCACGATGGCGACGATGCTGGGTCGTAGCGGTAGCCACGGCCCCGGCGCATGGCGGCGGGAAGCGCGCGCGCTGTTGGCGCTCGCCGCGCCGCTCGTACTGACCAACGTCGGCCAGGTCGCGATCCAGACC
>JBKPDM010000026.1:0-17999 GCA_046727895.1 Pseudomonadota bacterium
GGCCTGAACCACCCGACGCTCGGCATGAGGACGCAACGCCGTGGACCTGAACGAGCACATCCGGAAGATACCGGATTTTCCCAAGCCGGGCATCCTGTTCTACGACATCTCCACCCTGTTGCAGAGGCCGGACGCCTGGCAGGTCGCGATCGACCGGATGGCGGAGATCGTCGCGGCGCATCGACCGGATCGCCTGGTCGGGATCGAGTCGCGCGGCTTCATCTTTGCTGCACCACTGGCACTGCGCCTCGGGGTCGGCCTCGCCATGGTCCGAAAGCGCGGCAAGTTGCCCGGCTCCGTGGTCACGCACGCCTACAGCCTCGAGTATGGCAACGACACCCTCGAGATCTCGGCCGATCTGATCCCGGCCCACTCCCGTATCGTGATCATCGACGACCTGATCGCGACCGGGGGGACGGCGGCTGCGACGGTCGATCTACTGCGCAAGATCGATGCGGAGGTCGCGGGGGCGGTGTTTCTGATCGAACTCAGAGGACTGAACGGGCGCGATCGGTTGGATGTCCCCATCGCGAGCGTACTTACCTACGAGCACTAGCAGGAGCCGCCTCAGGGCACGAACTGCTCCTTCAGGATCCGCTCCTCGAGATTGTGCTCGGGGTCGAACAGCAGCGTCAGGGCGATACCACGGTCCTCCCAGACCTCGACCTCGACCACCTCACGAATCTCGGTGTAGTCGGCGACCGCGCTGACCGGCCGCTTGACCGGATCAGAGACCCTGAATCGAAAATACGTCCTGCTCGGCAACAAGGCGCCACGCCAGCGCCGCGGACGAAACGCGCTGATCGGCGTCAGCGCCAGGAGATTGGCACCAACCGGCAGGATCGGCCCGTGCGCTGATAGATTGTAGGCCGTGCTACCCGCGGGCGTGGCGACGAGGATACCGTCGCAGACGAGCTCCGGCAGGCGGACGATGCCATCGATCTCGACGCTCAGGTTCGCTGCCTGACGGGTCTCGCGAAACAGCGAGACCTCGTTGATGCCGAGCCCGTCTTCGACCTGACCGTTCCGGCAGGCAACGCGCATGCGCAACGGGTGCAGCGGCACAGGCACCGCCTGCCGCAGGCGCTCCAGCAGACCATCGACGCGGTACCCGTTCAACAGAAAGCCCACCGTGCCGAGGTTCATGCCGTAAATCGGCACCTGTCGGTCGATGCAGCTGTGCAGGGTCTCGAGCATGAAGCCGTCGCCACCCAAAGCGACGATCACATCGGCCTGGTCGACCGGGACGTGCTCGTAGGCGCTCTTCAGCTGCGCGAGTCCGGCTTTCGCCTCGGCGCTGTCGGCGGCGCGAAAGCCGATGGTCCTGAACTGGCTCACGGGCGTCTGAACGGACTGAATCCCGATCTGGAGGGTTCTCGATCAGGGGGCACTTTGCGATCCGGCCGGCGAAGCGGTCAAGCCCTTGGGCCCAACCGCCCGCCGCCGCCATTCACAATCGCCCGCGCCGTTGCTAGATTATGGACAGCGAGGCTGCACCATCTTTGTCGACGTGGGTTTGTCGGGCCACGTCCGGGAGAGCACGCCAAGATGATGATCGACCCCTTCGAGCGCGTCATCAGCTACGTTCGGATCTCGGTCACCGACCGGTGCGACTTCCGCTGTGTCTATTGCATGGCGGAGAACATGACGTTCCTGCCAAAGAAGGATCTGCTCAGCCTGGAGGAGCTGGACAGGCTCTGCAGCGCGTTCATCGACCTCGGCGTGCGCAAGATCCGGCTGACCGGTGGCGAACCCCTGGTCCGCCGCAACATCATGAGCCTCGTCGGATCGCTCGGCCGCCATTTGCGCTCTGGCCGGCTCGAGGAACTCACGCTGACCACGAACGGCAGCCAGCTCGAGCACTTTGCCGAAGAGCTGTTTCGCCATGGCGTGCGCCGGATCAACGTCTCGCTCGACACGCTCGACCCGACCCGATTTCAGGCAATCACGCGCTGGGGCAAATACGAGAAGGTGATGGCCGGCATTGCTGCGGCCAAGGCAGCCGGGCTGCAGGTCAAGATCAACATGGTCGCTCTGAAGGGCGTCAACGACAACGAGTTCGACCGCATGATCGCCTGGTGCGGCGCCGAAGGGTTCGATCTGACGCTCATCGAGACCATGCCGCTCGGTGAGATCGACGGCGACCGCACCGAGCAGTACCTGCCGCTCTCCCTGGTCCGCGCACGCCTGGCCCGCACCTGGACAATGACCGACCTGCCGGATCGGACCGGCGGGCCAGCCCGCTACGTGCGGATCGAAGAGACCGGTGGCCGGCTCGGCTTCATCACGCCGATGACCCACAATTTCTGCGAATCCTGCAATCGGGTTCGCGTCACCTGCACCGGCCGGATGTACATGTGCCTCGGCCAGGAAGACGAGGCGGATCTGTGCACGCCGCTGCGTGCTTCTGAGGGGGACGAGCTCCTGAGGCAGGCGATCCTCGAGGGCATCGGTCGCAAGCCCAAGGGGCACGACTTCATCATCGACCGCCGCCACGACCGGCCAGCGGTCCAGCGCCACATGAGCGTGACCGGCGGCTAGCTCTGGGGCGTCGGTCCGCGGCCCGCCGCGCCTGGGACCTGCCCGAAGACGATTTCGACGCGCCGGTTACGCGGCTCGCGCACGCCATCGGGGGTCGGTACGCGCGGCTGCCGTTCGCCGAACCACTCGACGTGCAGCGCCTGCTCGGGAATGCCGCGTTGCACGAGCGCGCGCGCGACGTTGCGGGCGCGGGTCTCCGAAAGCTTCTCGTTGTAGGGCTCCGGGCCGGAGCGGTCGGCGTGGCCCGCGACCGTCACGACGCTCGGTCGACCGCGCAGGAAGTCGGCCTGCACCTGATCGAGCACGGCCATGGCGACCGGTGTCAGCTCGGCCTGATCCCAGGCGAAGAACACGAGGTAAACATTGCCCTCGGTCGTGAGTGCCCGCTCGACCGCGGTGATCGCGGTTTCGTACTGCCCCTTGCAGACCTGGATCTCCTTCTCGGGGTCGTTCTCCTCGGCCTTCTCCAGCCAGCAGTCGAAGGCGGTCTGCGCCTTGGCGGCGTCCCAGGGCGCCTTCTTACGCCCGGTCTGGTCCAGGGCCGCCATCAGACGCGCGCGCGCCGCAGCCAGCTCCTCGACATTGGCGGGGGCGAGATGGCGCGACTCAACACGGTCTGGGAGGACGTCGCCGAGTCGACTGCCTTGAAGGCGAAATGGACCGTGTCGGAGACATCGTACTCGGCGGTCATGACGTCGGTGTAGTCGAGATAACCTTGTCGCAACCCTTGGCTGAAGGCCGGCCCCTGTGGCTCCATCGTGCGTACGGCGTCGTACTCATAGAGCGCGACGTTAGCGTCGTCGGCCAGCTCCGGATCGTACGTGCAACTGGAAGTGGTGCCCAAAGCCGCAAGAATCATACCTGACTTGATGAGCCTGCGCATTTCCGTCCGTTGCCCTTGTGACCAGGGCCGGCTGAAAGGCTGGCCGCGGCTGTTATCGCTGCAACCGTTCTCGGCACCACCGGCCTGCTCAGATAACAGGCTAAATGAGCGTACGGATCAAGGGGTTTGTCCCCGCGGCGCGGGGTCAGGCGTGTCACGTCTGCCAGGCTTGACCGCGCCGGATCGCTTCCAGCTGAGCGGAATCCGGCGTCGAGCGCTCGGCGTCGAGTGCGAGCGCGGCCACGCGCCGTGCGCCAAGGTTCGCGCTGGCCCCCTTGAGAGCATGCGCAAAGGCGCTCCAAGGCTGACCGGCCCGCAAGGCTTGGCCCATGCGCTCGAGGTAAACGTCGGCGCTGGAGAGGAACAGCGCCAACAACTCACCCTCCAGCTGCCGGTCGCCGTCGGTGAAGCCCTGTAAATGGTCGAGGTCCAGGACCGGCGGGGCGTCGGTTTGCGCCGTCGATGCTGGCGGTCGGCGACGAACCGATCGCTCGACCACCCTCAAGAGCCGCTCGATGTCGATCGGTCGGTTGAGGTAGTCGACTGCGCCTGCCAGGAGGTAGTCGCTCCGAGGCGGCTCTTCGCTGTCCGGGCCGATCACCACGATGGGCGCCAGACCCGGCGCCGTCCTCCGGCCGATGGCGCGCACCAGCTCAAGGCCGGAGAGATCGGGCAGGGTTGCGCTGACGAGGAGCAGCGCCGGCTTCACCAAATCGAGGCGGGTCAGGGCATCCCGAGCGCTGCCGACAACGTCGATCTGATAGTCCAGCTTGCCGAGCACGAGGACGACGAGATCACGGCTCGCTGCCTGTTCCTCGGCGAGCAGGATGCGAGCGGAGGACGAATCCGCGGTGGGCTGCATGCGGGACTGGCGCTCTTTTCAACCAGTGGTTTCGCCGATGCTTGTATCGATGTCGTTGAACTGGTCAAGCCCTTTCATCCTCGAAGGCGACCTCAGGCCCCTTGGGTCAGCGCCACGGCGAGACGGCTCGCCAGACGAGCGTTGGCGAGCGCGAGCGCCTGATTGACCCGCACGGTCCGGCCCGCGCTTTGCTGGGCCATATGGCGCAGCATGAAGGGGGTCTGGTCTGGCCCGCTGATTCCGGCGTCCGCCGCCGCCCGCCTGGCCCGGTCGACCAGCCGGTCCACGGCCGCCTTCGCCATCGCCTGCTCGGGCGGTGGCGGCTGCACGACCACGATCCCGCCCGGCAGTCCCAGTTTCTCATGAGCACGGCAGAGCCGACACAGCGCCGCCATATCGTCGATCGCAGGCACTGCAAGTCCGGTTTCCGAAGTGTAGAAACCCGGGAGCTCATCGCAGCCGTAGCCAACGATCGGGATACCGAGCGTTTCCAACCGTTCGAGCGTGCGCGCCTGGTCCAGGATCGATTTGACGCCGCTGCAGATCACGACGACCCGGCTCCGCGCCAGCTCCTCGAGATCCGCCGAGACGTCCATCGATTGCTCGCCGCCATGGTGTACGCCACCGAGACCTCCGGTCGCCATCACCTTGATGCCGACGCGCGCGGCGATGAACACCGTGGCGGCGATCGTGGTCGCGCCGAGGCCACCAGTCGCCAGGACCATCGGCAGGTCTCTGGTCGTGCATTTGAGGACCTCTGCGGCATCGAGCAGCCGGCGAAGTTCGCCGTCGCTCAGGCCGACCTTGGCGTGGCCGTCAATGGCCGCGATCGTGGCCGGCATCGCCCCCTCGCTCCGAACGAGCTGCTCCAGCTCGAACGCGAGCGCCAGGTTCTGCGGTCGAGGCAGGCCGTGGCAAAGCAAGGTCGACTCCAGGGCCACCACGGCCCGGGAGGCGGCGAGCGCATCGGCGACCTCGGGCGACACTTCGATGGCCATGACGGAGTCCCCCGGCGCTCGTGAACGGGTGAGCCTTGCGGCCCCTCCGGTTTGCGGCATAATCGCCGCCGAGCCAAGGGAGCCGCTGCGATGCAACGACCGATCGACCAGCATACCGCCCTGATCTTCACCATGGTGCTGATCTCCGCGGCGGAGGGCGAAATGACCGATGCCGAACTCGACTCGATCGGCCGCCAGGTCCGTTATCTGCCGGTGTTCCGCCACTTCGAGCACGAGCGGTTGACCGAGGTCGGGCGCCAGTGCGCGGAGCTGTTGCGGGACGAGGACGGCCTCGACCAGGCTTGCGCCATGATTGCGGAGGCGCTTTCTCAGTCCCTGCGCGAAACCGCCTATGCCCTGGCCTGCGAGGTCGCTGCGGCCGACGGGGCACTGGCGAGCGAGGAAATCGACCTGCTCAGGTTGTTGCGGCAGCGTTTGAGCCTGGACCGGCTGGTGGCGGCGGCGATCGAACGCACCACCTATGTCCGCCACGCCGAGCTCTGACGATACGATCGGGCCGACCGTCGGCCCGAAAAAGGCTGCGCCTGTGAGCGGGGACGGCAAGGTTCTCACGATCGAACAGATGTCGGCTGTGGATGCGGCTGCCATCGCCGCCGGCATTCCGGGCGCCGAACTGATGGAGAACGCGGGCGCGGCGGTAGCGGCTGCGATCATGACGCGCTTCGCGCCGGTGCCGACCATCGTGCTCTGCGGGCCGGGCAACAACGGTGGCGACGGCTTCGTCGCGGCGCGCCGGCTGGCTCGGGCCGGCTGGCGCGTGCGGGTTGGCCTGCTCGGCCAGCGCGAGCGCTTACGGGGGGATGCCGCCGTTGCGGCGGCCGCTTGGCCTGGCGAGACCGCCGCGCTCGCGCCAGCGCTGCTCGAAGGCGCCGGTCTTGTGGTCGACGCCCTGTTCGGGGCCGGCCTCGCCCGGCCGATCGAGGGCGTCGCCCGGGAGGTGATCGAAGCGGTCAAGGAATTGCGCTTGCCGGTCGTTGCCGTCGATGTCCCCTCGGGCGTCGATGGCGACACTGGCGCGATCCTCGGCACCGCGGCACCGGCCCGCCTCACGGTCACCTTCCATCGACCCAAGGCGGGCCATCTGCTGTTGCCGGGACGCGACTGCGCGGGCGAGCTCATCGTCGCCGACATCGGCATCCCGGAAGAGGTTACTCAGGCGCTGGGAGTGCACCTTTGGGCGAATCAGCCCGCGCTGTGGCGGTCGCTCATGCCGCAGCGGAGCTCGACCAGTCACAAATACAGCCATGGTCATGCGCTCGTCCTCGGTGGCGGCATGGCGTCGTCCGGCGCGGCACGCATGGCCGCCCGGGCTGCGCTGCGCGCCGGCGCGGGCCTGGTCACGGTGCTCTGTCCCGAAGCCGCGCTTGGCGTGTACGCCGCACAGCTGACCGCGGTCATGATCGCACCCTTCGCGGACGATGCGGGATTCGACCGGCAGCTCGAGGATCCGCGGCGGAACGCTATCCTGCTTGGCCCCGGTGCTGGCGTCGGGGACGCGCTTCGCGGCCGGGTGCTGACGGCGCTCGCAAGCGGCAAGGCATGCGTCCTGGATGCCGACGCCTTGACCAGCTTCGCCGACGAGCCGCGCAGGCTGTTCGAAGCGATCACGGGGTCCTGTCTCCTGACGCCGCACGAGGGCGAGTTCGGGCGCCTGTTCGACCTCGAGGGCGACAAGCTCACGCGTGCCCGGGCCGGCGCGGCCGAGAGCGGCGCCGTCGTACTTCTCAAAGGATCGGATACGGTAATCGCGGCACCCGACGGGCGGGCGATCATTCAGCCGCACGCGCCCGCCATCCTGGCGACCGCCGGCTCCGGGGACGTTCTGGCAGGAATCGCGCTCGGCCTGCTGGCCCAGGGCATGGCGGCATTCGAGGCGGCGGCGGCCGCAGTCTGGTTGCATGCATCCGCCGCCCAACAGCTCGGTGCGGGGATGATCGCCGAGGATCTGATCGAGGCCTTGCCGGCGGCTTTCGCCCAGCTTTCCTGATCCCCTGCCGACGACGATGGCGCGGCCTTCGCGGCGAAAGGTGGTTGTTACGCTAAAGCTGTGGTTTATTCATAGCCAAGCCTGGTTGGAGTGTGCGGATAAGGCGAAGCCGCGATCGGGCCTTGCTCTCGCCCGAAGCCGGAACCGACCGAGCCCGATCCAACCGTCAACCCGTAGCTCGGGGCCCAGGACCATAGGAGCCACGGACGGGTTTGAAGAGCGCCGAGTAGCGGCACCGGCAACGGTGGTGGCTGCCCCGACACCGTCGAGCGGCTCAGCGTTGACGGCCTTCGGATCGCTCAGCATCGCCGCAGCTTCTCTCGTGTGCGCGGCGCGCTCCCGCGTGACCCGGGGCGGGCAGACGGCGGCGGCGAGGCAGTGGGCTGGCATGCGGCTACGGAACGGCGGGCTCGAGCGGGGAGGGGCGACAGGCAAGGGTTCGCCGACTGGTCTTGTCTGGTGAACCATCGGCAGAGTTGCTGGTCCAGATTCTCGAGCTGATCGGCGATCCGGTATTGATCGTGGTGCCGCGGCGCGATGCCAGGCCGAAGATCACCTACGCCAATGCCGCTTTTGCGAGGCTGATCGGTCGCACCGCCGCAGAGGTCGTCGGGCAGTCGCTCGAAATCTTGGGCTTAGCGACCACCGAACCGCCGGAATTCACCCGCCTGATCGATGCCATCGATCAGCGTCGGGCGACCGATCTGGTCTTCCGAATCACCGCTGCCGGCGATCGCTCCCTCTGGACCGAGATCGAGGGGCGCCCGCTGACCGACGAGGACGGCTCTTATCTCGTTCACCTGCGTGATGTGACGAGTCAGCAAACCCTGGTGCGAGCTGCGCAAAGGTCCGAGCAGCGCTCAGATGCGCTCAGCAGATTGACCTCCAATGGCGTCTACCGCCTGCGTGTGGAGCCCGACTGTCGGCTGGTCCTCGACTGGGCAGCGGGCGCTTTCGCCCGCCTGACCGGCTATAGCGTGGCCGAGATCGAAGCCTTGGGCGGCTGGTCGAGCCTGATCGATCCCGTCGACCTGCGCATCGTGCAGCGTCGCGCCCAACGGCTGCTCGCGGGCGAGGAGGCCACGGCCGAGTATCGGATCAGGAACCGGAGTGGCCAACGGCGCTGGTGGCGCGACACTGGCTGGCCTCAGTGGGACGAGTCCCGGGAGCTGGTCGTCGGTATCCTGTGCGCCGCGCAGGATATCACCGAGCAACGGCGGCTCGAGGAGCAGCTCCTGGCCCAGCAGCTGGATCGAAAAGCCCTGATCGGTCTGATCGACGGCCTGGTCTGCGAGATCGACGACACCGGTCGCCTGCGTCACAGCAGCGGCCAGCTGCAAGGCCAGCTGGGCGGTCGCCTGCAGAGCGGTGCTGGTCACACGCTGGAGGAACTGCTCGGTGTCGATCTCGCCGGGGCGTGGCGGCAACACATCGGGCAGATCGTGCCCGGGTGGCCACCGACCGCCTTCGAGTTCTCTTTTGCGAGCGGGGCCATCGACGAGCGGTATCGGGCCCGCTTATGCGCGGCGGCCAGCGCTACGATCCTGGCATGGGTTCAGCTCCTCTCCGGCTCGGCCGGCGATGCCGACCGGCCAGCACCGGAAGCTCGCGCAGACCCGCTGCTGCGTGCTCTGCTCGATCTCCAGCGTTGTGCAGCCGTCCTCCTTTCGCCGGACCTGACCGTCTTGGAACTCAACGTTCCCGCCGAACAGCTGACCGGCTGGCAGCGGGCCGAGGTGCGAGGCCGCCCGTTTCATGAGCTGATGGCGCTCACCACCGAGCAGCCGGCCTTGCTTCAGGATCTCGCGCGAGCCCAGGCCGGGACGCTCGTCACGGCAAGCGAAGCCTGGCTGCGCCTGCCAGGTGGGCAGGAAGGACGCGTCGTCTGGAACTATGACCCTCTGCTCGGTCTTGAGGGCGAGGTACTGGGAATCGTTGCCCGCGGCGACGCGTTCGCGCCCTTGAGCGAGCCGGCATTGGAGCCGGCGGGCGATCAGCCGCGTCTCAAGGCGATCATGGACAACGTCGCCGACGGGATCGTCACGCTCGACCACCGGGGAGAGATCGTCTCGTTCAGTCGTTCGGCCGAGATCATTTTCGGTTATCGGGCCGAAGAGGTGATCGGCCAGGGCGTGGATCTGCTGGTCGTGCCGGGAACCCGGGGCAGCGGCAGCGCCCTCGACCGCATCATCGCCGCCGCCAAAATCCCCGGCGACAGCAGCGAGATCATGGCCAGGCGCAAGGCCGGCGAAGTCATCCCGATCGAGCTCGCAGTCAGTGAGGTCAGGTTCAACGGTGACAACCTGTACATCCTGACGATTCGCGATATCACGGTCCGCAGGTACACCGAAGAGACGATCCGCAATCTCGCCTATCACGATCCGCTGACTGGTCTGCCCAATCGCCTCCTGTTCAACGACCGTCTGAACCAGGCCATCGAGCGGGCACGCAGGAACCAGCAGATGCTGGCGGTCATGATCCTGGATCTCGACCGCTTCAAGCTGATCAATGACTCGCTCGGGCTGGCGAGCGGCGATCACGTTCTGCGCGCAGTCGGCGAACGTCTGGTCGCGGCGGTGCGCCGAAGCGATACCGTGGCCAGGCTGGGCGGCGACGACTTCCTGCTCCTGCTGCCGGGGGTCGAAGGGGCGGAGAGCGCGGCCAAGGTGGCCCAGAAGATCCTCGATACCTTCTCGCCGCCGCTGCGCGTCGACGACCAGGAGCTGCACCTCGGGGCGAGCCTTGGAATCACCCTTCGACGACCCGGAGACGCTGATCCGGAACGCCGATACCGCCCTCTATCGGGCCAAAGAGCACTCCCGTGGCAGCTACCAGTTCTACACCACGGACATGAACGCGACCGCCTTCGAGCGCTTGGTTCTGGAAACCCAGCTGCGCAAGGCGTTGGAGCGCGACGAGCTGGTCGTCTACTATCAACCCCAGGTCCGTCTGGACAACGGCGCCGTGGTCGCCGTCGAGGCGCTGGTCCGCTGGTTCCATGACGAGCTTGGCCTGATTTCGCCCGCGGAATTCATCCCGCTGGCGGAGGAGACCGGGCTCATTCTCGAGCTCGGTCGCTGGGTGCTCAACACCGCCTGCGCTCAGGTTCGCGCCTGGCAGGAGCAGGGTTTTGCCGATCTGCGTCTCGCAGTCAACCTGTCAAGCCGGCAGTTCGAGCAGGACGACCTGGTCCCCAGCATCGCTCGCGTGATCGAAGACACGACGCTTGATCCGGCCGACCTCGAGCTCGAGATCACCGAGAGCAGCATCATGCGCAGCCCGGAGCAGGCGGTCACCAAGCTTCAGGCGCTGGACCGGCTCGGCATCCGTCTGTCGATCGACGATTTCGGCACCGGCTACTCGTCCCTCGGGCATCTGAAGCGCTTTCCGATCCGCACCCTGAAGATCGATCAGTCCTTCATCCAGGACATCACGACCGACGCCAACGACGCGGCGATCGCGCAGGCGATCATCGCGCTCGCCGAAAGCCTGCAGCTGAAAGTGATCGCCGAGGGCGTCGAGACCAAGGACCAGCTGGATCTTCTGCGCCGCTATCACTGCGACGAAATGCAGGGCTATCTGTTCGCGCGGCCGATGCCGGCGAACAAGCTTCTGGAGCTGCTCCAGAGCGGCTCGCGGCTGATCCATTGATTCCAGACCTGGCACGCGCCTGCGGCGGCTCAGGGGGGAGGCGAGGCCGAGATCGGGCTAGCCGCTCGGCTCGGCCGCGCTGATGCCGTGATCGGGCGGCGCGGGATGACACTGGCCGATCGAATCCTCGGCGCAGACCGTCTTGCCGTCGATCCAGGTGGCGCCCGCAAGAACCGCCTTCAGGAGATCGGTGTCGGCGAGGCGCGCTCCGGTCAAATTGGCCCCACTCAAATCGGCTCGAAACATCCGCGCCATGGTCAGGTCGGCACCGGCGAGCGACGCGCCTCTCAGATCCGCATTGGTGAAATCGGCGCGCACCAGGTTGGCTCGGTCCAGGTGCGCCTTCTGGAGAGTTGTGGAAATGAACTTGGCGCGGCGTGCGTCGACCTCGACCAGGATGGCCTCGGACAGGTCCGCCCGCTCGAACGAGGCTTCGCGCAGCGTCGCGCCAGTCAGGTCGACCGCGTGCAGGTCCTGCCCGTCCTGCAGGCAGCGGCGCCAGTACACGCCCGGCGCCGGGACGTCGGTGCAGTTGGCCCAGACCGGTTCGCCGATCGCAATCAGCAGACAGGCCAGACCTAGCGCGCGGACGGATGCAGAGCAGATCATTGGATAGTCATATGCCAAGCCCGCCGGCGGCGAAAGGGCGGCGCATCGGCCATCTCGAGCAAGAATGGCAACTCTTCAACGAACCCTGCGGGTTTCGGGCCGGCACCCTGGCTTTCGGGGCTTTGCGTCGACGGACCCCGCGCAGTATATCGGGGGCGTCGGAAAACCCGGAATGACACACGCGTTGGCACGACGATGAGCGGCGCGAGCGCCAGCATTCGCATCCGGATCAGCGGTCGGGTCCAGGGCGTGTGGTTTCGGGCTTGGACCGCGGAGCAGGCACGTGAGCGGGGATTGTCGGGCTGGGTCCGCAACCGGCGCGACGGCTCGGTCGAAGCGCTGTTCTCGGGACCCGAGGCGACCGTGCGGGAGATGATCGAGCGCTGTCGGGAAGGGCCGCCAGCGGCGCGGGTAGAGCGGGTCGTCGAGGAGCCGGTAGCCGAGGCGGTCAAGCCCGGCTTCCATCTTCTGCCGACCGAGTGACCGAGACGCGTCGCCCATCCAGGGGCGTTCAGCCGGCAGCCGTCATCGCGAAGACCTCGCCGAACGCGGCGCGCAGCGCGCTGTCGAGTTCCGACATGCTGACCGTGAGCCCGAGGTCGGCCAGCGAAGTGACGCCGAAGTCCTTGATGCCGCAGGGCACGATGCCGGCGAAGTGCTCGAGATCTGGGTCGAGATTGACCGCGATCCCATGGTAGGTGACCCAGCGGCGCACACGGACGCCAATCGCGCCGATCTTGGCCTCGACCCCGCCCGGCTTGACCACCCAGATCCCGACCCGGCCCGGGCGCCGCTCACCGCGAACGTTGAATGACGCGAGTGCCCGGATCACCCATTCTTCGAGCGACCAGATATAGGCGCGAAGGTCAGGCCCACGCCGCTGGAGATCAAGCATGAGATAGGCGACCCGCTGTCCCGGCCCGTGGTAGGTGTATTGGCCGCCGCGGCCGGCTTTGAACACGGGGAAACGCCGGGGTGCCAGAAGGTCGGCAGCGCGCGCGCTCGTCCCGGCGGTATAGAGCGGCGGATGCTCGAGCAGCCAGCAGAACTCGGGCGCTTCACCGGCTCGAATCGCCGCGACCCTCGTCTCCATCGTGGCGAGCGCTTCGGGGTAGGGGACCGGCTGGTCGCTGATCCGCCATTCGAGAGCCTTCGACTGTCCCGCGCCGGCGGCGGTGACTCTTGAAGCAAGCGGCATCATTTGCTATCTCGCAGGCGAATGGCGGCGGTTTCGCTCGCCTCTTGCACTCGTGCGGTCGTGGCGGAATTGGTAGACGCGCAGCGTTGAGGGCGCTGTCCCGGAAACGGGGTGGAAGTTCGAGTCTTCTCGACCGCACCATCTCTCTCAGTCGCTGGCCTTTTCGCGCCGGCATCGATAGTTTTCCACAGCTCCGATCGTCCCGGCAGCGCCAGTCGCTGACGGGCGGAGGCTGGCGACGTTGTTCGGTTGGGGAACGCGGCCATGTCCGATCCGCTGCGAGACGCTGCGCTCGACTACCATCGTCAGCCGCGCGCGGGCAAGCTTGCGGTGGTGGCGACCAAGCCGCTGGCGAATCAGCGCGATCTGGCGCTCGCCTACTCGCCGGGCGTCGCTGCCGCCTCTGAGCTCATTGTCGAGAACCCGGCCGAGGCCGCGGCGCTTACCGCCCGCGGCAATCTGGTCGCCGTGATCACCAATGGCACGGCCGTCCTTGGCCTCGGCGCGATCGGGCCGCTCGCCGCCAAGCCGGTGATGGAAGGCAAGGCGGTGCTGTTCAAGAAGTTCGCCGACATCGACGCGTTCGACATCGAAATCGACGAGCGCGACCCGGACAAGCTGGTCGAGATCATCGCGGCCCTGGAGCCGACCTTCGGCGCCATCAATCTCGAGGACATCAAGGCGCCGGAATGCTTCGAGGTCGAGACCAGGCTGCGCGAGCGGATGCGGATTCCGGTATTCCACGACGACCAGCACGGCACCGCGATCATCGTCGCCGCCGCAGTGCTGAACGGGCTCCATCTGGTCGACAAGACGCTGGGCGAAGTCCGCCTCACGGCCTGTGGCGCAGGCGCTGCCGCGCTCGCCTGTCTGGACCTCCTCGTGGCACTCGGCCTCCGGCGCGAGAACGTGCTGGTGGTCGACATCGAGGGCGTGGTCTACGCCGGTCGCACGGCGCTCATGGATCCCTACAAGGCGCGCTATGCGCGGACGACCTCGAAGCGCACGCTGGCCGAGGCGATCGAGGGGGCGGACGTGTTTCTCGGTCTCTCGGCGCCACGCCTGGTGAGCCAGGCGATGGTCAGGACCATGGCCGAGCGGCCGCTGATCCTGGCTCTTGCCAATCCGGTCCCGGAGATCGACCCGGACGAGGCGCGCGCCGCGCGGCCAGATGCCATCATCGCCACCGGCCGCAGCGACTTCCCGAACCAGGTCAACAACGTCATCGGCTTTCCCTTCATCTTTCGCGGCGCATTGGACGTCGGCGCGACCACCATCAATCAGGAGATGAAGATTGCCTGCGCGGAGGCGATCGCCCAGCTGGCACGGACCAGCGCGCCGGAGACCGTAGCGGCGGCCTACGGACTGAGCAATCTGACGTTCGGACCGGACTGCATCATTCCGAAGCCGTTCGATCCCAGGCTCGCGGTGGAACTGCCGATCGCGATCGCGAGGGCGGCAATGGCGAGCGGCGTGGCGACCAGGCCGATCGCCGACTTCAAGAGCTACCGCGAACGGCTCTCCCAGTTCGTGTTCCGCTCGGGCCTGACGATGAAGCCGATTTTCGATCGTGCGCGCGAACGGTCGACGCGTGTGGTGTTCGCCGATGGGGAGGAGCCGCGGGTCCTGCGCGCCGTGCAGGTCCTGATCGAGGAGGGTCTGGCGCGGCCGATTCTGATCGGGCGACCGGACGTGGTCCGAGCGCGGATCGAGCGCCTCGATCTGACCTTGCCCCTTGAGAAAGGTGTCGAGCTCTGCAATCCGGAGAGTGATCCGCGCTATGACGACTACGTCGCCCACTACCTCAAGGGCATGGGCCGGCACGGCGTGACGCCCGACGCCGCCCGAGAAATCGTGCGCACCCGCACGACCGTGATCGGTGCGATCATGGTCGATCGCGGCGAAGCCGATGCCCTGATCGCCGGCCCGACCGGTCGTTTCCAGAGCCACCTTCGCCATATCCATCAGGTGCTCGGTCTGCGTCCGGAAGTCCACGACTCCTCGACCCTTCATCTCCTCGTTCTCGAGCGCGGCTCGCTGTTCCTCGCCGACACCTATGTCAGCATCGATCTGCCGGCGGAAGAGGTGGCGGAAACGACGCTGTTGGCCGCGGAGATGGTGCGCCGCTTCGGCATCACGCCCAAGGTGGCGCTGCTTTCGCATTCCAACTTCGGCAGCCTCGAGTCGGCGAGCGCGCGCAAGATGCGGCGCGCCCTGGCCATGATCCGGGAGCAGGCTCCGGATCTGGAGATCGATGGCGAGATGCACGCGGATGCAGCGCTCTCGGCGGCGATCCGCGCCCGCATTCTGCCCGACTCGACCTTGAGCGGCGAAGCGAACCTGCTGATTTTCCCCAATCTCGATGCCGCCAACATCGCTTTCAACCTCTTGAAGGAGGTGACCCATTCGGTCGCCGTCGGGCCGATCCTGATCGGACCCGCGAAGCCGGCGCACGTCCTGACATCGTCGGTGACCGCGCGCGGCATCGTCAATCTCTCGGCGCTCGCCGCCGTCGACGCCCTGGCCAAGCTGGGCTGAGCGCGTCGTGACCGACCTCGAAGCCGCGACCGAGCTGCTGCCTGAGCCCGAGGGTCAGGTCGAACTTACTGACGAGCTGATTCGGTCGGTCCGGGACGCACTCCATGCGCAGGAGGCAGAAAGGGCGGCCGAGCTGGCGCGGCCGCTCCATGTCGCTGATCAGGCCGACCTTCTGGAGCAGCTCGGCCGCGAAGAGCGAGCGGCGCTGATCGGCAAGCTGAAGCCCGGGCTCGACCCCGAGATCCTGACCCATCTCGACGAGGACCTTCGCGCCGAGGTGCTCGATCTGCTCGGCCGCGAGGAAGCCGGAGCGGCGATTGCGCAGCTCGATACCGACGACGCGATCGATGTCCTGAGCGATCTGGACGAGGCCGAGCAGATTGCGCTGCTCGAAACCCTGCCGATGCCCGAGCGCGCCGCTGTCGAGGAAGGGCTCCACTATCCGGAGGACAGCGCCGGTCGCCTGATGCAGCGGGAGCTCGTCGCGGCGCCGGAATTCTGGACGGTCGGCCAGACCATCGACTACCTGCGCGCCAATCCCAATCTTCCGGACGACTTCTACGACATCTACATCATCAATCCACGCTTCGAGCCCGTGGGATCAATCCCGTTGAGCAAGGTGCTGCGCGCCAAGCGTGGCGTGTTGCTGACCGAGCTCAAGCTGAAGGAGCTGCACCTGATTCCGGTCGAAATGGACCAGGAAGAGGTCGGCTATCAGTTTCGCAAGTATGGTTTGGTCTCGGCGCCGGTCGTGAGCCAGGCCGGACGCCTCCTCGGCGTCATCACGGTCGACGACGTGGTGCACGTGATCGAGGAGGAAGCCGAGGAGGACATCCTGAAGCTGGGCGGCGTCCAGGAAACCGACATCTTCGCCCCGCCTCTGCGAACGGGACTTCGCCGCTTCCCCTGGCTGTTGATCAACCTCGCCACCGCGATCCTGGCGTCGATGGTGATCGCGCTGTTCGAAAGGGCGATCCAGCAGGTGGTGGCGCTCGCCGTGCTCATGCCGATCGTGGCGTCGATGGGCGGCAATGGCGGCACGCAAACCGTCACGATCGTGGTCCGGGCGCTGGCCACGCGCGAGATCACTCCAGCGAACGCGCTCCGTGTGCTGGGCAAGGAGTTCCTGGTCGGCGGCTTCAACGGTTTACTGTTCCTTGCCGTCGGCGTGCTCCTCGCGGTTGTCTGGTTCGGCAACCCGCTCCTCGGCGCGCTGTTCGGCGCGGCACTGTTGATCAACCTGATTTTCGCCGGCCTCGCCGGGGTCGCGATCCCGGTCGTGTTCGAGCGCTTTGGCGTCGATCCGGCGGTCGCCTCAGGGGTGTTCCTGACGACGGTCACCGATGTGGTCGGGTTTTTCTCCTTCCTCGGACTGGCCACGCTGTTTCTACTGTAGGTAGTGTCATGGCTCAGTTCACCTGCCCGTCCCTGAACTTCGATCTCGGTGAGACCGCCGAGATGATCCGCAACACGGTGAGCAGCTTCGCGCAGAGCGAGATCGCGCCCCGCGCCGAAGCGATCGACCGCAGCAACGAGTTTCCGCGCGATCTGTGGCCGCGGCTTGGCGAGCTCGGGCTGCTTGGGATCACGGTCGATGAAGAGTACGGCGGCGCCGGGCTCGGCTACACCGAGCATGTTCTGGCGATGGAAGAAATTTCGCGCGCATCGGCTTCAGTAGGCTTGAGTTACGGCGCGCATTCAAACCTCTGTGTGAACCAGATTCGCCTGCATGGCACGGGCGAGCAGAAGCAACGCTACCTGCCGAAGCTGATCAGCGGCGAGCATGTCGGGGCGCTCGCGATGAGCGAGCCCGGCGCCGGCTCGGACGTGGTCGGGATGCGCACCCGGGCGGAGAAGCGCAATGACCGCTACGTCCTGAACGGCTCCAAAATGTGGATCACCAACGGCCCCGAAGCCGAGGTGCTGGTGGTCTACGCCAAGACCGACCCGGGCGCCGGCGCGCGCGGCATCACCGCCTTTCTGATCGAGAAGGGCATGCCGGGCTTTCGGACCGCGCCGAAGCTCGACAAGCTCGGCATGCGTGGCTCGGACACCTGCGAGCTGATCTTCGAGGATTGCGAGGTGCCGGCGGAGAATGTGCTGGGCAAGGTGGGCGGCGGGGTGCGGGTGCTCATGGGCGGCCTTGACTACGAGCGTCTGGTGCTCGCGGGCGGACCCTTGGGGATCATGCAGGCGTGTCTGGACGTCACGCTGCCGTACATGCACGACCGGCGCCAGTTCGGCCGGCCGATCGGTACCTTCCAGCTGATGCAGGGCAAGCTCGCCGACATGTACACGACCATGAACGCCTGCAAGGCGTATGTGTACTTCACCGCGCGGGCGTGCGACCGCGGCGAGACCACCCGCCAGGACGCGGCCGGCTGCCTGCTCTACGCTGCGGAAAAGGCAACCTGGATGGCGCTCGAGGCCGTGCAGACGCTCGGCGCCAACGGCTACATCAACGACTACCCGACCGGACGGCTGCTGCGCGACGCCAAGCTCTACGAGATCGGCGCCGGTACCAGCGAGATCCGCCGCATGCTGATCGGCCGCGAGCTGTTCGAGGCAACCGCGTGATCGACCACCTGCCGCTGCGCATCGCGGGATCCAGGCTTTGACGTGCAGAGTCTCGGCGGTCACGTCCGCTCAGTCCCGCGCCCCGCCGGGGCGGTGTAGGATGGGTCGCGGGCGACGGGCAGGGCGTGTATAGT
>JBKPDM010000027.1:0-5912 GCA_046727895.1 Pseudomonadota bacterium
CCCCTAGCCCAGGCCGAGGGGCGCCGCATGGTTTACCCGCAAGGCCGCGTGCTCGGCGGCGGCAGCTCGATCAACGCCATGGTCTACACCCGTGGCAACGCCCTCGATTACAACGAGTGGGCGAGCGAGGAGGGCTGCGAGGGCTGGTCCTACCAGGAAGTCCTGCCCTACTTTCGCCGGGCCGAGGATAACGAGCGGCTCAGCAACGGATATCACGGCAACGGCGGGCCGCTCGGGGTCTCCGACCAGCTGAGCCCGCACTTGCTGACCAAGGTCTTCGTCCGTGCGGCGCAGCAGGCGGGACTGCCCTACAATCCGGACTTCAACGGCGAGCGGCAAGAGGGCTGCGGCCTCTATCAGGTGACCCAGCGCGGCGCCCGGCGCTGCAGCGCCGCGGTCGGCCATCTCCGGCCGGTCATGCACCGGCCGAACCTCACCGTGCGCACGCAGCACCACGCGACGCGCATTTTGATCGAGCAGGGCCGCGCGGTCGGGGTCGAGTACCTGGAGCGCGGCTCGAAGGAGCCCAAGCAGCTGCGCGCGGCGCAGGAAGTGATCGTCGCGGCCGGCGCGATCGGCTCGCCCAGGCTGCTGCTGCTCTCCGGAATCGGCCCCGCGGACGAGCTGAAGGCGGCGGGCGTCGAGGTGCTGCACGATCTGCCGGGGGTCGGCAGAAACCTGCAGGATCACATCGACGTCTACGTGATCAATGAGCTCTCGGGGCCGTACAGCTACGACAAGCACACCCGGCCGCATAAGAAGCTCTGGGCCGGCCTGCAATACAAGCTGTTCGGCAGCGGTCCGGTAACCTCCAACCTCGCGGAGGGCGGCGGCTTCTGGTATGCGGATCGGGACGAGCGCTCGCCCGACATCCAGTTCCACTTCCTGCCGGGCGCGGGCATCGAGGCGGGCGTGCCGCCGCTCGACGGCTACGGCTGCACGCTCAACTCGTGCCATCTCAGGCCGCGCAGCCGCGGCCGGGTGACCCTGCAAAGCAACGATCCGCTGGCCTCGCCCCTGATCGATCCCAACTACTGGGCCGAGCCCTACGACCTCGAGATGTCGCTCCGCGGCTTCGAGCTGACCCGCGAGATCATGGCGCAGCCGGCATTCCGGAAATACGTCAAGCGCGAGCACCTGCCCGGCGCTCAGGCGAAGACGCGCCAGGATCTCGAGGCCTACGCGCGGCGCTTCGGCAAGACCGACTATCACCCGGTCGGCACCTGCAAGATGGGCCACGGTGAGCTTGCGGTGGTCGACCCGCAGCTGCGGGTGCACGGCATCGAGCGGCTGCGGGTGATCGATTCCTCGATCATGCCGCGCCTGATCAGCTCGAACACCAACGCCGCCTCGATCATGATCGGCGAGAAGGGCGCCGATCTGCTCAAGGGCAACCGGATCACGGCGAGCGCCGCGTGACGATCGCCCCGCAGTACGCCCTGGGAACCCGTCGCGGCGCTTGAGCTGGGCCGATTGTTGGCTCAGACTATCGCAACGGACGGCGGAGCATCGGGTGCGCTTGGCGCCGTCGCCAAACGGTCGCTGCGGCCGGATCGGAAGGCCGCGCGGCGGGGGCATCAGGGAGGCGGCGGGTGCATCAGGGAGAAGGAACATGAGACTTCGCACCATTCTAATGGCGTCGGTCGGCGCAATCGCCCTGGCGGTCGTCGGCGCCAAGGCCGCAGAACAGGTCGAGGTGCTGCACTGGTGGACCTCGGGCGGCGAGGCCGCGGCGCTCAACGTGCTGAAGAAGGACCTGGAGTCCAAGGGCATCGGCTGGGAGGACATGCCGGTCGCGGGCGGCGGCGGCGAGCAGGCGATGACCGTGCTGCGGGCGCGCGTGACCGCCGGCAATCCGCCGACCGCGGTGCAGATGCTCGGCTTCGACATTCGCGACTGGGCCGAGCAGGGCGTGCTCGCCGATCTGACCGAGACCGCCAACGAAGAAGGCTGGGGCAAGGTCGTGCCGAAGGCGGTGCAGTTCTTCTCGACCTACGACGGCAAGTGGATCGCGGCTCCGATCAACGTTCACTCGACCAACTGGATCTGGGCCAACAAGAAGATCTTCGACGAGCTCGGCCTTGCGGAGCCGACCAACTGGGACGAGCTGATCACCGCGCTCGACAAGATCAAGGGGGCGGGCTACGTCGCCCTCGCTCACGGCGGCCAGCCCTGGCAGTCTTCGACGCGGTGGTCAACTCGACCGGCGGAATCGAGTTCTACAAGAAGGCGCTGATCGATCTCGACCCCGAGGCGCTCGGCTCGGACACCATAAAGCAGGTGTTCGACCGGATGGCCAAGCTGCGCACCTACGTCGACGACAACTTCTCCGGGCGCGACTGGAACCTCGCCACCGCCATGGTGATCCAGGGCAAGGCCGGTATGCAGATGATGGGCGACTGGGCCAAGGGCGAGTTCCTGAACGCGGGCCAGAAGCCGGGCGTCGATTTCCTCTGCTTCCGCCACCCGGGCACCCAGGGCACGGTCACGTTCAATACCGACCAGTTCGTCATGTTCAAGGTCGGCGAGGAGCAGCGCCACGCCCAGATCGAGCTCGCCAAGTCGATCATGGCGCCCTCGTTCCAGTCGGCGTTCAACGTGGTCAAGGGCTCGGTGCCGGCGCGCACCGACGTCTCGGATGAGGCGTTCGACGCCTGCGGCAAGAAGGCCATCAAGGACCTGGCCGAGGCCAATGCGAACGGCACGCTGTTGGGCTCGCTCGCCCACGGCCACGCCGCACCGGCCGCGGTCAAGAACGCGATCTACGACGTGGTCACCGCGCACTTCAATGGCGAGTACGATTCGACCAAGGCGGTCGAGGAACTCGTCAACGCGGTCGCGGGGGTGCAGTAGTCGACGGATCGGGCGCGATCCCGGTCGGCCGCAGGCCGGGGTCGCTTCGCCCGATCGCCGAAGGCGCGACAGAGAGACCGGGGAAGCCTCGATGGCCGCCAGGGTGGCTCGGCTGGCCGGCGCCGGTGAGGACGTTGGGCGTGATCTGCGCGCCCGGTTGCAGGCCCTGTTGCCGAGGCTCGTGCTCGCGCCGAGCTTTGCCGCGGTTCTCCTGTTCGTCATCCTGTTCACCGTCTATCTGTCGTTCACCGATTCCAAGATCCTGCCGAGCTTCGGCTTGGTCGGGCTCGAGAATTACGCCAAGCTGTTCAAGCTTCCGAACTGGTCGATCGCGCTCGAGAACCTCGGGATCTTCGGCGGTCTGTACATCGTTCTGTGCACCTTCATGGGGTTGCTGCTGGCGATCCTGCTCGATCAGAAGATCCGAGCGGAGGGTGTGCTGTGCCCGATCTATCTCTACCCGATGGCGCTCTCGTTCATCGTCACGGGCACCGCCTGGAAGTGGTTCCTCGACCCGGGCATCGGCCTCGAGCAGGTAGTGCGCGGCTTGGGCTGGGCAAGCTTCAGCTTCGGCTGGATCAAGGATCGCGACATGGCGATCTACTGCGTCGTCATCGCCGCGGTCTGGCAGGCGAGCGGCTTCGTCATGGCGATGTTCCTCGCGGGCCTGCGCGGCATCGACAACGAGATCATCAAAGCCGCGCAGATCGATGGCGCATCGGCGATCCAGCTCTATCGGCGGATCATCATCCCGCAGCTGCGGCCGGCTTTCCTGTCCGCATTCGTGGTGCTGGCCCACATGGCGATCAAGTCCTACGACCTCATCATCGCGCTGACCAGCGGCGGGCCGTGCCGCGCGACCGAACTGCCGGCGACGTGCCGGCGGTCATGATCTCGACCCTGCTTGGCGCGCTGAACGGCTACGTGCTGACCAAGTGGCGCTTCCCCGGCCACAATCTCGTGTTCGGCATGATGCTGCTCGCCTGCTTCATCCCGTTCCAGATCGTGCCGATTCCGATGGCGCGGATCCTCGGCCTGATCGGGCTCGCCGGCACGATCCGGGGCCTGATCCTGGTCCATGTGGTCTATGGCCTCGGCTTCACGACGCTGTTCTTCCGCAACTATTACGAGGCGTTTCTGACCGAGCTGATCAAGGCAGCCAGATCGACGGTGCCGGCTTCTTCCGGATCTGGTACCGGATCCTCCTGCCGAGCTCGGGGCCGATCATCGTGGTCACCGTGATCTGGCAGTTCACCAACATCTGGAACGACTTCCTGTTCGGCGCCTCGTTC
Source organism: Pseudomonadota bacterium (assembly GCA_046727895.1). GTDB lineage: Bacteria > Pseudomonadota > Alphaproteobacteria > Geminicoccales > Geminicoccaceae > DATAOG01. The sequence goes on from JBKPDM010000027.1 coordinate 4,146, forward strand.
GCCGGCTTCGATCCGATGCCGATGACGGTCGCGCTCAACAACCTTGTCAGCAGCTCGACCGGGGTGAAGGATTACAACGTCCGTTTCGCCGGCGCCGTGCTCGCCGCGCTGCCGACGCTGCTCGTGTACATCGTCTCGGGCCGGTACTTCGTCCACGGCCTGATGGCCGGCGCGGTGAAGGGCTGAGAGCCGAAGGCGATGGCGGCGTTTCTCGAGATCGATCGGGTGGTGAAGCGCTTCGGGACGACCGAGGTCCCGCGGGCGATCGACATCGCGGTCGAGGACCGCGAGTTTCTGGTCCTGGTCGGCCCCTCGGGCTGCGGCAAGTCGACCCTGCTCAACACCATCGCGGGTCTCGAGAGCGTGACCGAGGGCGAGATCCGGATCGACGGCCGGCGGGTCAACGAGTTGCACCCGAAGGACCGCGACATCGCCGTGGTGTTCCAGTCCTACGCCCTCTATCCGAACATGAACGTCGAGCAGAACATGGCCTTCGGCATGGAGATGCGCGGCGTAGCGAAGGCCGAGCGCGCGCGCGCCGTGCAGGAGGTGGCTCGGCTGCTCCAGATCGAGGCGCTCCTCAAGCGCAAGCCCGGCCAGCTCTCGGGCGGCCAGCGCCAGCGCGTCGCCATGGGCCGTGCCCTGGTGCGTCACCCCAAGATCTCCCTGTTCGACGAGCCGCTCTCCAACCTCGACGCCAAGCTCCGGGTCGAGATGCGCACCGAGATTAAGAAGCTGCACCAGCGGCTTGATGCGACCATCGTCTACGTCACCCACGACCAGATCGAGGCGATGACGCTCGCGACCCGGATCGCCGTGATGCGCGGCGGCGTGCTGCAGCAGCTAGGCAGCCCGCGCGAGGTCTATGACGATCCGGCCAATATCTTCGTCGCCAGCTTCATGGGCTCGCCCTCAATGAACCTGATCCCGGTGACCGTGGTCGAGGAGACCGCGCGCCTCGCCATCGCGCGATCGAGAGCCGGGACGCCGGCCCGATCCGGCTGCCGCTCGAGGACGGCGCCGTGAACGGCCGCGTGCGCGACTACCTCGGCCGCTCGGCGATCCTGGGCCTGCGGCCCGAGGCGATCACCGACCTGCCGGACGGCGAGGAGCGCGTCGACGCGATCGAGTGCCTGGTCGAGGTGACCGAGCCCACCGGCCCGGATACTCTGGCCGTCCTGCGTCTGGGCGGCAGCGAGGTGACTGCCCGCCTGCGCGCCGACAGCGACGCCCGGCCCAACCACACCAGTCTCTTTCGGGTCGACATGGCCAAGGCGGTGCTGTTCGACCCGCAGAGCGAAGCCCGCGTCTGAGCCCGGCTCACGCCGCCCGGGCAAATGGCCTCGAGCCGCGCCGCTCGGCAGCGACAATTCCGCCACCATCGGTCGTCGCGACGCACGCGGTCGAAGAAAGCTTGTCGACCGGCGGTGTTTCGCGCAAAGGTGGTCATGCCACTGCCAATCGTGCGTGCATGATCGCCGAAGAAGCGCAGCGAAGGCCCGGTCCGGCGCGTATCACGGACGGAGCGGATGGCCCAGGATAGCCGACAGAAACTTGCATCGCCGCCGCAGACCGCAGCCGAGCAGCCCTCGCGTCCGTGGGAGAGCATCAGCACGGTCGTGAGGTCCGAGGGCGCCCTCGCCTTCGGCGCGATTACGACCGCGCTGTTCTATCTGTTCGCTGACGCTCTGGTGGCCAATCTCGCGCCGGATCTGCGTACCATCGCCTTGTTCCTCTGGCTGTTCGGAACCATGCTGTGGTGCGCCT
>JBKPDM010000028.1:0-11358 GCA_046727895.1 Pseudomonadota bacterium
CCAGAGGGACGAGCTGGGGCTGGTAATTACCCCCACCCTGCGCCGGAACCTGGAGCAGACTTTGTCGGAACGGTATGCGCGCGCGCGCCGACGAGTCGCGAAAGACTTTGCAAGATACGGCGAGTCGGCGGATCTCCCCGCCGATTGTCCTTACGCAGTCGACCAGGTCCTCGACCCCGACTGGTTGCCGAAGAATCGGCACGGAATCGTCGACGACACCGGAACGGCGTAACGCCATGGCCAAGGTTGCCCCACGGCCGCCCGCCGGCGACCTCTACGAGGAGGATTTTCCGCTTTGGGCGGAGCGTCAGGCCGCGCTCCTGCGCGCAAAACGATTCGACGTGCTCGACCTCGACAATCTGATCGAGGAGGTCGAGGACTTGAGCAGGCGGGAGCGCGAGACCGTCGAAACCTACGCCGATACCATCATGGAGCACCTCCTCAAGCTCTCTCTTTCGCCCGCGGGGCGGCCACGACGCGGCTGGCTGGTCACGGTCGACAAGCAACGGATCAAGCTTGCGCGAAAGCTCACGACAACCTTGAGGAACCATTTGGCGGCCGAGTTGACGACGCTCTACGCCGGGCTCCGCCGACCGGTAGCGCGACAGTTGGAGAAGGACGGCGTGCCGCCGGAGGCTCTCCCTGCGGCCTGCCCCTACACGCTGGACCAAATTCTCGACCCGGACTGGTATCCCGGCAACCTGCATGGGCTGAAGGAGCGCCTGCCGTGAGGGCGCCATGCTCCTGATCCCCTGCCCCTGGTGCGGCGAGCGCGAGGAGACCGAGTTCCGCTGCGGTGGCGAGGCGCACATCGTGCGCCCGAAGCAGCCGGCCGCGCTGTCCGACGTTCAGTGGGCCGATTATCTCTTCATGCGCTCGAACCCGAAAGGGCTGCACTTCGAGCGCTGGCGGCACATCCATGGCTGCGGGCGCTGGTTCAACCTGGCCCGCGACACCGTGAACGACCGGATCCTCGCCGTCTACGAGATGGGCGAGCCGCGGCCGAAGATCGCCCGACCCGAAGCCGCGGCTCCGGCTCGCGCGGCCAAGAGCCCTCTGGCCGCGGTCGGCTCGCCCGGCGACGAAGCACCATGAGCCAGGACGGCCACCTCCGGCATGACAATCGCCTGCCAGCCGGTGGGCGGATCGACCGCCAGCGCCCCCTCAGCTTCACCTTCAACGGCACGCGCCATCAGGGCCTGGCCGGCGACACGCTGGCTTCGGCGCTGCTTGCAAACGGCATCCACCTGGTCGGGCGGAGCTTCAAGTACCATCGCCCGCGGGGCATCGTCTCGGCCGGCGCCGAGGAGCCCAATGCCCTGGTCCAGCTTGGCCAGGGGGGACGCACCGAGCCGAATATGCGGGCCACGCAGGTCGAGCTGTACGAGGACCTCGTGGCGCGCAGCCAGAACTGCTGGCCATCGGTCGAGTTCGACGTGGGTGGGGTGAGCGACCTCCTTAGCCCGCTGTTCCCGGCCGGCTTCTACTACAAGACCTTCATGTGGCCGCCGTCCTGGTGGCGGAGCGTTTACGAGCGCGCGATCCGTGCCACGGCAGGCCTTGGCAGGGCACCGCGAGAGGCGGATCCCGATCGCTATGAGCACCGCTACGCCCATTGCGATGTCCTGATCGCGGGCGGCGGGCCGGCTGGCCTCGCGGCGGCTCTGGCGGCCGGGCGGAGCGGCGCCCGCGTCATTCTCGCCGACGAGCAGAGCGAGCTCGGCGGCGCGCTCCTGAGCGAGGCGATCGATCATCCGAGCGCGCCGTGGCTCACCCGGATCCGCGCCGAGCTCGAAGCGCTGCCCGAAGTCCGCGTCCTGACCCGCACGACCGTGTTCGGCTACTACGACCACAACTACCTCGGCCTGAACGAGCGGGTCACCGATCATCTCGGGCCCGCCGCGCCCCCCCGCCTGCCCCGCCAGCGCTTGTGGAAGACGCGCGCCAGGCAGGTCGTCCTGGCGACCGGCGCGATCGAGCGGCCACTGGTATTCACCGAGAACGATCGTCCGGCTATCATGCTGGCGAGCGCGGCGCGCAGCTATCTGAACCGCTACGCCGTCCGCGCGGGCCGCCACGCCGTGGTGTTCACGAACAACGACACCGCCTACCGGGCGGCGCTTGATCTGCAGGGCGCCGGCGTCGTGGTCACGGTGGTCGACCTGCGCACGAAGCTCGACGGCGCGCTGCCGGAGCAGGCCAAGGCGGCCGGCATTGGCGTGATCGCCGGCCATGCGATCACCGCGACCCATGGGCAGCGGCGGGTGAGCTCGGTTGAGACCCGGCCGCTGAACCGCGCCGGTGACGGCGTCGAGGGCAGCCCGGAGACGATCGCCTGCGATCTGGTCTGCGTCTCCGGCGGCTGGAATCCGACCATCCATCTGCAGTCGCAGTCCCGGGCCAGACCCCGCTATGATGCCGAGCGCGGGATCTTCCTGCCGGGTCCGTCAATGCAGGCCGAACGCTCGGCCGGCGCCTGCAACGGCGCCTTCGCGCTCGCGGCCTGCCTGGAGGAGGGGGCGCGTGCAGGCATGGCGGCCGCGGAGGCGGCGGGCTTCGAGTCGCAGATGCCCGACCCGGCCTTCGAGGAGCCCGAGGAGGCGCCGGCGCGCCTGCTCTGGCAGGTGCCCTCGGGGCGCCCGGTGCGCAAGAGCAAGATGTTCGTCGATCAGCAGAACGACGTCACCGCCGCCGACCTCGCGCTCGCGCTGCGCGAAGGCTACCGCTCGATCGAGCACGTCAAGCGCTACACCACGACCGGCATGGGCACCGATCAGGGCAAGACCGCCAACGTCAATGCGCTTGGTATCGTGGCCGGGATCACCTCTCAGTGCGTGGCCGAGATCGGGGTCACGACCTTTCGTCCGCCCTACACGCCGGTCACGTTCGGCGCCGTCGTGGGCCGCAACTGCGGCGCGCTGTTCGATCCGGCGCGGCGCACGCCGATGCACAGCTGGCACGCGACCGAGGGCGCCGTGTTCGAGGACGTCGGCCAGTGGAAACGGCCGCGGTACTATCCCCGCGCCGGCGAGGACATGCACGCTGCCCTCGCGCGTGAGGTCAAGGCCGCACGCACCGGCATCGGCATCCTCGATGCCTCGACTCTCGGCAAGATCGACCTCCAGGGCCGCGATGCCGCCGAGCTGCTCAATCGCGTCTACACCAACGCCTGGAGCAAGCTCGCGATCGGCCGCTGCCGCTACGGCCTGATGCTGGGCGAAGACGGCATGGTGTTCGACGACGGCGTGACCACGCGCCTCGGCGAGAGCCACTACCTCATGAGCACCACCTCGGGTGGTGCTGCGCGCGTGCTCGCCTGGCTCGAGGAGTGGCTGCAGACCGAATGGCCAGACCTCGAGGTGTATTGCACCTCGGTCACCGAGCAGTGGGCCACGGTCAGCCTCTGCGGCCCCGAGTGCCGCAAGCTCATGGCCGAGCTGGTCGAGGACGTCGATCTCGACCCTGAGAAATTCCCGCACCTGAGCGTGCGAGAGGGCCACGTTCGGGGCGTGCCGGCGCGGGTTTTCCGGATCAGCTTCACGGGCGAGCTCGGCTACGAGATCCAGGTGCCGGCGCGCTACGGCCTCGCCCTCTGGGAGGCCTGCATGGCCGCCGGCGGGACCTACGGCATCACGCCCTACGGCACCGAGGCGATGCACGTGCTCCGCGCCGAGAAGGGTTACATCATCGCCGGCCAGGACACCGACGGCACGGTGACGCCCGCCGATCTCGGCATGGACCGGATCGTCGGCAAGCAGAAGCCGGACTTCATCGGCAAGCGCTCGCTCGCCCGGGCGGACCTCAGGAAGGACGGCCGCAAGCAGCTGGTCGGCCTCCTGCCCGACGACCCCCAGGTGGTGCTCGACGAGGGGGCCCAGATCGTCGCCGATCCGAAAGAGGCGATCCCGATGACCATGCTCGGCCACGTGACCTCGAGCTACATGAGCCCCAATCTCGAGCGAGCCTTCGCCCTCGCCATGGTCCGCGACGGTGGCGCCCGCGTGGGCCAGAAGCTCTATGTGCCGATGATCGACCGGACGCTCGCCGTCACTGTCACCGAGCCCATGTTCTTCGACCGGGAGGGGACGCGGCTCCATGGCTGAGGCGATCGCGCCACGGCCCGCGGTCGCGCCGGATCGGCTCCGGCCGCGCGGCGTCCGGCTCGGCGAGCGCAGGGGTCTCGGCAAGATCGACCTGCGCGGCGATCCGACCGACCGGGCCTTCATGACCGGGGTCGGCCGGGTTCTCGATCTGCTGCTGCCGACCGAGCCCAACAGCTCGGCGAGCAAGGGCAAGGTCACCGCCCTCTGGCTCGGCCCGGACGAGTGGCTGCTGACCTGCCCGCTCGACGACACCGCCTTCTTCATGAACAGTCTGCGCGAGGCGCTGGCCGACGCCCGGGCCGCGATCACCGAGTTGAGCGACGGGCGGGTCGCCCTCTCGCTCGCCGGGCCGAGCGCCCGCGACGTCCTCGCCAAGGGCTGCCCGCTCGATCTGCATCCGGGCACCTTCCGGCCCGGCCAGTGTGCTCAGAGCCTGCTCGCCAAGGCGGACGTTCTGCTCCATCTGCGCGAGGACGATCCGCAATCGGGCGCCACGTTCGACCTTTACGTCGCCCGCTCCTTCGTCCACTACGTCTGGACCTGGCTGGAGGACGCCGGCCTCGAATACGGCGTGCAGGTCGAGCCGTCCGACTGACGATCGGCGCCGGCCGCGCTTGGCGCCTGTGATGGCGGAGCGACACTGTCGTCAAACCCTCTGTTGCCTAGCGAATCCTGGAGCTGATGTGCAGAATCCGGGAGCTGTTGTGGCGATCTCACGGTCGAATAGAACCGGCTCCATCCACTTCCACCGGCAGGCCTGCGCTCCGCCATTCCGGCAGGCCGTCCACGAGGCGCTGCACGCGGAAGCCGCGCTCGCGCAAGAGCGCCACGGCTTCGTAGGAGAGCACGCAGTAGGGGCCGCGGCAGTAGGCGACGATCTCCTGGGACGGATCGAGTTCGGCGAGCCGCGCCTCGAGCTCTCCGAGCGGAATGTTGACCGCTCCCGGCAGGTGCCCGAGGGCGAACTCGTCCGCCGGGCGCACATCGAGCACCGTCACTAGGCCGGTGCGGGCGCGCTGCAGGAGTTCCTCGCGCGAGACCGGTTCCAGACTATCACGGGTACGGAAGTAGCTCCGGATCAGCCGCTCCACCTCGGCGCTGTTGCGCTCCGCGATCCGCCGTAGCGCAGCCAAGAGGTCGAGCACCGATTCGTCGGCGAGGCGGTAGAAGACGAACTTGCCCTCGCGCCGCGCCGCCACGATCCCGGCTTGCCGCATCTGCTGCAGGTGCTGCGAGGCGTTGGCAATGGATAGGCCGGAGCGTTTGGCCAGCACCTCTACACTCCGCTCGCCCTGCGCAAGATGCTCCAGGAGCTCGAGCCGGTGTGCGTGTGCCAACGCCTTCGCGACGACGGCGAACTGAGCAAACAGGGCGCGCTTGGGGCTTTCGCTTGACATCGTCATTCCGGCTGCCATTATATTGTTCAACTGAACGCTTGAATGTGTCACCTCTGGGCCACTCGGTCAAGCAGCCTTAACGTCAACGAACAGCCATGAGCGACGCCTTGCTGCCCTACGAGCCCATGATTCGCCTCGGCGCCTTCGCCGGGGTCTTCACCCTGATGGCGGCGTGGGAGCTGCTCGCCCCGCGGCGACATCTAGAGTATGGCCGTGGCCTGCGCTGGCCCAATAACCTCGGCGTCGTGGTGGTCGACACCCTGGCGCTGCGTCTCGTCTTCCCGATCACCGCCGTCGGCCTGGCCCTCTTCGCCCAGGCGACGGGGTGGGGCCTCTTCAACGCACTCGCCGTGTCGGGCTGGCTGGCGGTGATCAGCTCGGTCATCCTGCTGGATCTCGCCATCTACCTCCAGCACGTCCTTTTCCACGCGGTGCCCGCGCTCTGGCGGCTGCACCGCATGCACCATGCCGACCTCGCCTTCGACGTCAGCACCGGCGTGCGCTTTCATCCGATCGAGATCCTGCTGTCGATGGTGATCAAGCTCACCATGGTGGCGGCGCTCGGCGCGCCTGCGCTCGGCGTGCTGCTGTTCGAGGTGCTGCTCAACGCCACCTCGATGTTCAACCATGGCAACGTGCGCATGCCCGAGCGCCTCGACCGCGTCCTGCGCTGGATCGTGGTCACCCCCGACATGCACCGGGTGCACCACTCGGCGACCCCGCGCGAGACCAACAGCAACTTCGGCTTCAACCTGCCCTGGTGGGACCGCCTGTTCGGTACCTATCGCGCCCAGCCGGCGGCGGGGCACGACGCGATGATCATCGGCATCGAGCAGTTCCGCGATTCCGGTGAGCTGCGGCTCCACCGGATGCTGCTGCAGCCCTTCCGCGACGACGCCAGGCGCTATCCACTGGGTCAGCGGGAAGGTCAGGCATGAGCCTGCGCCGCCTCCTGCCTCGCCTCGCTCTGGCACTGCCGGTCGCCGCGGCGGCGGTGGTGGCCGCGCTCAACCGGGAGCGGATCGATCCGGCAGTCCTCGATGCCTGGATCGGCGGGCTCGGCGCCTGGGCCCCGATCGGGTACGTCGCGGTCTACGCGATGGCGACCATCGCCTTCGTCCCGGGCACGATCTTCGGGCTCGCGGGCGGCGCGCTGTTCGGACCGGTCTGGGGTACCGTCGTCAACCTCTTGGGGGCGACCTTTGGCGCGACCCTCGCCTTCCTCGTGGCCCGCTACCTCGCCGCCCACTGGATCGCCCGCAAGGCCGGCACGCGGCTCGGGCGCCTGATCGCGGGGATCGAGGCCGAGGGCTGGCGCTTCGTCGCGCTCGTGCGGCTCGTGCCGCTGTTCCCCTTCAACCTGTCGAACTACGCCCTCGGGCTGACGCGTATCCCGCTCGCCCACTACGTGCTCGCCTCGCTGGTGTGCATGGCGCCGGGCACCCTCGCTTACACCTGGCTCGGCTATGCCGGCCGGGAAGCGCTGGCCGGGAACGGCGCCGCCGTGCGCTACAGCCTGCTTGGCCTCGGGCTGCTCGCTGCGATCGCTTTTCTGCCCCGGCTCCTGCGCCGTTTTCGCGGTGCGCGCGCATGGGTCGAGGCCTCGGACCTCAAGCAACGACTCGACAACGCCCATGAAGCTTCTCTTCATCATCAATGATCCGCCGTACGGCAGCGAGCGCGTCTACAACGCGCTCCGCCTTGCCCACGCGCTCCTGAAGAAGGAGCCGGAGACTGAGGTCATGGTGTTCCTGATGGCGGACGCGGTCCTGGCGGCGAAGGCCGGCCAGAACACGCCCGATGGCTACTACAACGTAGAGCAGATGCTGAAACGGCTCGCCGGCAGGGGCCAAGTGCTGCTGTGCGGTACCTGCATGGATGCGCGCGGCCTGACCGACGCCGAGCTCATGGACGGCGCCAGGCGCAGCACTATGGACGAGCTCGCGGCGGCGACGCTCGAGGCCGACAAGGTGCTGCTGTTCTGATGCGCGCCCGATTTTATCTCACCCTGCCCGGACAGATCGCACGCCTCTTCCAGATCGCCGAGATCGAGGACCGGTTCCCGATCTTCCCGACGCAGGATGAGGCCATCGCGAACCTTCGGAGTGAACCATCCGCATAATGCGGATCTGGCGGAGGGAGTGGGATTTGAACCCACGAGGGGCAGTGCCCCAACACGCTCTCCAGGCGTGCGCCTTAGACCGCTCGGCCATCCCTCCGAGCGGGCCCAACATAGCCAGCCGGCTGAAGCGAGGCAACCGGTAGGCAACCGGGCAACCGCTGTTGCCTTGGGCGAAGCGGGCCTCGTAGAACGGAGCGTGATGCGGACCTTCGGCTACTGGCTTGGCGTGGCCTTGGTGATCGTCGGCGCGGCGACGGCGCTCGCCGAGCTGCTGACCCATCTCCAGATCGCGCCGACGAGGCTCAGCCTCGGCGCGATCTGGTTCCGCATCAACTCGAACAGCCTGGTCGGCTTTCAGGCCCTGATCGAGAAGGGACCGCTCCCCTGGCTCTGGCCGCCGGTCCAGGAGCTTTTGATCTCGCCGACCTGGCTGATCCTGGTGCCACCCGGGCTGCTCCTGATCTTCCTCTGTCGCCCCCGTCCACGCGCCTGAGCCATGAAATCTCGGGCAGGTCCGCGACCGCGCTCTGAGCGCGACGTCTGGCGCAGGCCGCCCTCCTCCTCCTACTAAGGGGGACGCGACCAAGAAAGCGCTTCTAGCGAAGTCGATGCAGTTTGATATCCGCTGGCACGCGGAGCCGGCGGTCATTCGAGAGAACCGCGCTACATCCGGCCACGGCCGCCGTCGCGACATGGATCGCATCCGGGAGCCGGAGCGCGAGCTGAGACTGTAGTCGAGCGGCCTGGATCGGGATGGCGCGTTCCACCGGCAGCACCGATAGCCACGCCGATGGCGTCAACATCTCTTCATAGATCGCGACGATGTCATCGCGTCCCGCCTCGAATGGATTGGCCAGAACCTCGCCGAGTGTCGGTAACGGCGACAATGGAGCGATCATCGATGCGTCCGAACAACGCCTCAACAGCGACCGCGTACTCAGGCACCGCCTCGACCGCGTAGATGAAAACATTGGTGTCGAGGTAGACCTTTCCACTTGGCAGGTCTGCTAGGAGCGCCATCCGTTGCGGTTGTGGCTAAGATAGGCATCGATCTCGCGGGCGGAGGCAAAAAGCCCCTTGCCGGCGCCAATGAAGCGCTTCGACGAACCTTGTATTTCCTGATTTTCAGCTGTGATCGTCACGGTGACCTGCTCATCCGGCGCGAACCGCCCAGCTTCCCGCCATTCGGCGGGAAGCTCAGAGGCCCTCAGAGACTTCCGGTAGCTCGCCTTCACAACCCGAGCCCCATGCATCATGCGTTTCCATGGCACGCGCCCCCGGTCGCGCGCTCAACTCTCCATCTTCAAGGCGGCGAGGAAGGCCTCCTGGGGAATCTCGACCTTGCCGACCTGGCGCATGCGCTTCTTGCCTTCCTTCTGCTTCTCGAGGAGCTTGCGCTTGCGGGTGACGTCGCCGCCGTAGCACTTGGCGGTGACGTCCTTCCTGAACGGCTTGACGGTCTCGCGGGCGACGATCTTGCCACCGATCGCGGCCTGGATCGCGACCTGGTACATCTGGCGCGGAATCAGCTCCTTGAGGCGCTGGCAGAGCGCCCGGCCGCGCGCCTCGGCCATGCCGCGGTGCACGATCAGGGCGAGCGAATCGACCGGATCGCCGTTGATCAGGATCGAGAGCTTGACCAGATCGCTCTCGGCATAGCCGTCGAGGTGGTAGTCGAAGCTCGCGTAGCCGCGCGAGTAGGACTTGAGCCGGTCGTAGAAGTCGTAGACCACTTCGTTCAACGGCAGGCGATAGACCAGCATGGCGCGCTGGCCGACGTAGGTGAGCTCGACCTGCTCGCCGCGCTTCTCGGTGCAGAGTGCCAGCACCGGCCCGAGATAGGCGTCCGGGAGCAGGATCGTCGCCCTGATCCAGGGCTCCTCGACCCGCTCGATCTGGGTCGGATCGGGCATGTCGGCGGGATTGTGCAGATCGAGGCGCGAGCCGTCGGTCCTGTGCACGCGGTAGACCACCGACGGCGCGGTCAACACCAGGTCGAGATCGAACTCGCGCGCGAGGCGCTCCTGGATGATCTCGAGGTGCAGGAGACCGAGAAAGCCGCAGCGGAAGCCGAAGCCGAGCGCCGTCGAGTGCTCGGGCGTGAACTCGAAGCTCGCATCGTTCAGGCGCAGCTTGGCGAGCGAGTCGCGCAGATCCCCGAAGTCGGCGGCATCGGTCGGGAACATGCCGCAGAACACCACCGGCTGCGAAGGCCGGAAGCCTGGCAGCGCCTCGGCCGCCGGCCGGCGATCGTCGGTGATCGTGTCGCCGACCCGGCAGTCGGCGACGTCCTTGATGCTCGCCGTGATGAAGCCGATCTCGCCTGGCCCGAGCCGCTCGATCGCCGCGGCCTTGGGGGTGAAGATGCCCACCCGGTCGACCTGGTGCGCAGCACCGGTGCCCATCATCCGGATCTTCTGGCCCTTGATGATCTCGCAGTCCCTGACCCGAACGAGGGTCACGACGCCGAGATAGGGGTCGTACCAGCTGTCGACGAGCAGCGCCTTGAGCGGGGCTTCGGCATCGCCTCTGGGCGGCGGCAGACGCTGCACGATCGCCTCCAGAACCTCGTCGACCCCCTGCCCGGTCTTGGCCGAGATCAGCAGCGCCTCGTGCGCGTCCAGGCCGACGATATCCTCGATCTGCTCCTTGACCCGCTCGGGCTCGGCTGCCGGCAGGTCGATCTTGTTGAGCACCGGAATGATCTCGTGGTCGGCATCGATCGCCTGGTAGGCGTTGGCGAGGGTCTGGGCCTCGACGCCCTGGGTCGCGTCGACCAGCAGAATCGAGCCCTCGCAGGCGCGCAAGGACCGGCTGACCTCGTAAGAGAAGTCGACATGCCCCGGCGTGTCGACCAGGTTCAGCTGATAGCTCTGACCGTCGCGGGCGGTGTAGGCCAGGCGCACGGTCTGCGCCTTGATGGTGATGCCGCGCTCGCGCTCGAGCTCCATCGAGTCGAGCACCTGGCTCGTCATCTCGCGCGCCTCGAGCCCGCCGCAGCGCTCGATGATCCGATCGGCGAGCGTCGACTTGCCGTGATCGATGTGGGCGATGATGGCGAAGTTGCGGATGTGGGCGAGGTCGGTCATGACGCCTCCGGCCGCATCAGACGGGCGCTCCAGGGCATTCCGATCAACGCACCTCCTCGATCTCGTCCCCTTCGCGCGGCGGCTCGTCGCCGGCACGGTCCAGCAGCTCCAGAGCCTTGGCAATGTCGCCACGCGCCGCGCGTTCCTTGAAGTAATCGGCCGTACGCAATGCCGAGAGCTTCTCCGCAACTGCCACGTTGATGAACTGATTCAGCGTCGTGCCCTCGGCCTTGGCAACGCGTTCCGCCTCGACCTTCAGGGTGGTCTGTAGCCTGAGAGCGTAGTTAGCTTTCGTCACGCCCTTCCCTCCCACCACTCCCGCCACGCCGGCCCCGGCCTCCTGACCCGCAGTGCGAAGCGCTCCGCGCCCGCAAAGTCGCGCTCATTGAACGTCAGGAGCAGCTCGGCGCGGCCGTTCACCGCGGTCTCGAGCACCAGCTCTTCGTTCGGATCACGTAGGATCGGCCGCCAGAGATACGAAATGATCACCGGCGTCGCGACCACGGCAATAGCGTCGAGCAGAGCATCCAACTCCGCGGAGCTCAAAGTGCTTGAGGCGCGGTGCTGCGGCCGCAGCAGGACTGCTTCGTAGTGCAGCATCAAGGGTACCGACACCAGCAACTGAACCTCGCGGCGAAGAGCAGCAC
>JBKPDM010000029.1:0-37855 GCA_046727895.1 Pseudomonadota bacterium
CGGCGCAGGAAGGCCGGAATGTCGTAGGTCGGATCCTCCTCGGTCACCGACACGCGTGGCTCGGCGGCCTCGGCACTCGCCAGAGCCGATGCCCCGACCCGCTCCTGGCGGTGCCGGAAGGTCGACGTCATCCGCTCGAACAGGCTGGGCGCGCGCTCCATCTCGCGGACCGGGGCGCGCAGCTTGCCCCATTCCTGGAAACGCTCCTGCGGCGGCAAAGGCGGGTGCGGAAAGCTGCGCTCGCCGGACTTGCCGGGCTCCAAGGCCTTGGCCGGGGCCGCCGTGTCGGATTCGGCAGCGCCGTCCTCCGGCTCATCCGGCCCGGCGCCGTCCCGACCGGCCCGCTCGGCTGCCGCGCTTCGGCCGCGGTCCGAAGCGCCATCGGCCGCGCTGGCCAGCTCGCCTCTAGCGGCGTTCGCCTCGGCGGCGGCGGCCGCGGATTTCAGCGGAAACAGCGCCGCCGAGACCGGTTTCGCCATCTGCGGACGGAGCCGGAAGCTTGGCGGACTCGGCGCTGGCTTGCTCTCCGGCAGCTCCTCGGCACGCGGCGCGTTCTTGACCTCGCGGACCTCGATGCCGGTCGCGACCACCGAGACCCGAATCTCGCCCGACATCGATTCGTCGAGCGTCGACCCGACGATGATGTTGGCGTCGGGATCGACCTCCTCCTTGATCCGATTGGCGGCTTCGTCGACCTCGAACAGGGTCATGTCGGGCCCGCCGGTGATGTTGATCAGGACGCCACGGGCACCCTTCATCGACACCTCGTCGAGCAGCGGATTGGAGATCGCCGCCTCGGCCGCCTCGAGGGCGCGGCGCTCGCCCGTGCCCTCGCCCGTGCCCATCATCGCCTTGCCCATCTCGCTCATGACGGTCCGGATGTCGGCGAAGTCGAGATTGATCAGGCCCGGCATGACCATCAGGTCGGTCACGCCGCGCACCCCCATGTGAAGGACATTGTCGGCGAGCTTGAACGCGTCGGCGAAGGTGGTCCGCTCGTTGGCGATCCGGAACAGGTTCTGGTTCGGGATCACGATAAGAGTGTCGACGTACTGCTGGAGCTCCGTGAGCCCTCCCTCGGCGACCCTCATCCGATGCGCGCCCTCGAAGTGGAAGGGCTTGGTCACGACACCGACGGTCAGGATCCCCTGCTCGCGTACCGAGCGCGCAATCACCGGTGCCGCTCCCGTGCCGGTACCGCCACCCATGCCGGCCGTGATGAACACCATGTGCGACCCCTGAAGCTGGTCGAGCAGCTCTTCGATCGCCTCCTCCGCTGCGGCACGGCCGATCTCCGGTCGTGCGCCGGCGCCGAGCCCCTGGGTGATCGAGGTGCCGAGCTGAATCCGCCGCTCGGTCAGCGACTGAGCGAGAGATTGAGCATCGGTGTTGCAGGCGACGAATTCGACCCCTTCAAGATGCGCGGTGATCATATTGTTCACCGCGTTGGTGCCGGCGCCACCAACCCCGACCACTGTGATCCTTGGTCTCAGCTCATGGGTCACCGGCATAGACAAGTTGATTGTCATTTTGACACATCCTCCTCCGTTGCAGCCCTGAGATCAGGGCCCCTGCTCCTGAGCCGGCCGTTTTTGGCTCTGCGCTCAAAAGTTCTCTCGCAGCCACTGGCCCAGCCGCGCCAGCTGCGTGGTGATCACGCGGCCTTGACGCGGCGACCAGAAGGCCAATCCGCCATCGTCCTGGGTCGCCCAGCGCAAGAGCCCCGCCGCGGTGGTCGCGGTCGGCAGGCCCGTCGCTTCGAGCCCGTCGCCGAGCGGCCTGGCACGGCCCGCTCGCGCCGGCATGCCGAACATCTCCTCGGCCAGCTCGACGATACCCTCGAGCTGGCTGCCGCCGCCGGTCAGCACCAGGCGGCGACCGACCAGCGGCACCTCGCTGCCGGCGAGACGTGCCTGGACCAGCTGGAAGATCTCTTCGATCCGCGGCCGGATGATCTCGGTCAGCCGCGCCCGTGAGACGATCTGCAGCGGCGGATCGTCGGGATCGCCGAGCCCCGGCACCTCGAGCCTCTGATGCGTGTCGCCGGCGCGCGAGAGCACGCTGCCGTAGAGCGTCTTCAAGCGCTCCGCCTGCGGCCAGCCGGTCGACAGCCCGAACACCAGATCCTGTGTGACGTGCCGGCCGCCGAGGGGCACGCTGTGGATGTCCTGGAGCTGGCCCTGGGCGAAGCGGGCGACGCCCGTGATTCCGCCCCCGAGATCGAGGACCAGGGCGCCGAGATTGAGCTCGTCGTCGCTCAGGCTGGCGATGCCGGCGGCGTAGGGCGCAGCGACCGCAGCCGCGATCGTCAGGTGACAGCGCTCGACCGCGGCCACCAGATTGTGCAGAGGCGCCGCAGCGACCTGAACCAGGTGGACCCTCAGGTGCAGGTGCCGGCCGATCATGCCGCGGGGATCGCGCAGCGGCTGGCTGCCGTCGAGGGTGATCTCGACCGGCAGGGCGTGCAGCACCTCGAACCCCTCGATGTGCGCTTCGGCGCGGCCGTGAGCGAGCGCCCGGGCGAGGTCTTCGCCGGTGACCGCGCGGCCGCCCAGATCGG
This sequence comes from Pseudomonadota bacterium, assembly GCA_046727895.1. GTDB lineage: Bacteria > Pseudomonadota > Alphaproteobacteria > Geminicoccales > Geminicoccaceae > DATAOG01. Next base: position 2,561 of record JBKPDM010000029.1, read on the forward strand.
TTTCGACAGAAGAGCGGGACGACTGCGGCCGCCCGGCCGAGATGCCCAGCACGACCTCGCGCAGCGTCTCCCTGGCCTGCTGCTCGGCTTCGTGCAGGACGGCCAGGATCGAGGCCTCGGCTGCCTCGGCGTCGACGAGCTCGCCGGCGCGCAGGCCCTCGGCCAGCTGATAGCCGGCACCCAGGACCTCGATGCCGCCGCCGGGTCGCTGGCGGGCGATCAGGCAGCATATCTTGGTGCTGCCGATGTCGAGCACGCCGATTGGCTCATGGCGGCCGATCGGCCTCGACTCGCCGCGCGGCAGACGGACGACGTTATCCGGGCTCATGCGCCGCGATCCTCGAGCACGACGGGATCGAGCCGCAGCCGGATGCGCTCGGGCAGCAGGCGCAGGTCGATGACCGAGATCGCTCGGTCGAGCAGCGCCTCGTCGCGCGCCTTGGCGGCGAGCAGCCGCCAGGCTCCGAGCACATCATGCTCCGGCAGCAGAACGTCGATGTCGTTGTCGAGACGCAGATTCCAGCGCCGGTCGCCGACCCAGGTGGCCGCGACGACCCGCTCGGACAGCGCCGGTTCGGTCGAGAGCAGGGCAAACAAATCGGCGGCGCGGCGCGGCGCACCCTCTCCGACCAGCACGCGCAGGTTGCGGTAATCGGCGCCTGGCGCGACGCCCTCGATCACGGCGCCGGTGCGGTCCACCAGGCTGAACCGTCCCTCACGTTGCCACAACGCCAATGGCTGACGCTCGATCAGGCGGACATAGATGCTGTCCGGCAACAGCCGGACGACGCTCGCCTGATCGACCCAGTTCAGCTGCTCGAGGCGCTGCTTCACGGCGTCGGTGTCAACCGCGAGAACCGGCTGGCCGACGGTGATGCCTAGCCGCTCGCGCAGCGCCTGCCGGCTGGTCCGGACCCGGCCGTCGACATAGACGTTGTGAACGGCGAGGCCGGCCTGGACCGACCAGGCGAGGACATGGTCGATGAGCGCCTGCCTGGTCCGTCCGACCAGGCCAGTCTCGGTGGCCCAGAGGCCGAGGCCGGAGCCGATCGCCAGCCCGAGCAACGCGCCGCCAACGTAGACCGCGGGCCGAAACCAGCGTGGTCGTGGCGGGCGGCGCAGGAACTGGCGTGTGCGCCGCGCGGCGAGCGTCATGCGTCGCATGTCGCCTCCTGGACCAGTCGCTCGACCAGATCCGCGAAGCCGATGCCAGCGTAGGCCGCTTGCTCCGGCACCAGCGAAATCGGCGTCATGCCGGGCTGGGTATTGACCTCGAGCAGATAGAGGCCATCCGGATCGCCGTCGTCGAGCCGGAAATCCGCCCGCGACACGCCGCGGCAGCCGAGGAGGCGATGCGCGGCGAGCGCCTGATCGAGGACCTGCTGGTAGAGCTCGGGCGCGAGCGGCGCCGGGATCACGTGCTGCGCCTCGTTGGCGGTGTACTTGGCGTGGTAGTCGAAGAAGCTGTGGCGATGGCGGATCTCGGTGACCGCAAGCGGCCGCTCACCGAGCACGCTGACCGTCAGCTCCCGCCCCGGGATGTAGCGCTCGATCAGGACCTCTGGCCCATAGGGCCAGCGGTTGCGATCGATCGGCCGCTCGCCCGGCTCGCGCACGATCTTGACTCCGACGCTCGAGCCCTCGTTGTTCGGCTTGACCACGTAGGGCGGCGGCATGGGCGGGACGCCATTGCGCAGGGCATCGACCGTCGTCAGGTGGCCCTCGGGGCAGCGCAGCCCCGCGGTTGCGAACAGCCGCTTAGCGAGCGCCTTGTTCATCGCCAGGCTGGAGGCGAGGACGCCCGAGTGGCTGTAGGGGATGCCCATGATCTCGAGCAGCCCCTGCACGGTGCCGTCCTCGCCATAGCGTCCGTGCAGCGCGTTGTAGACCACATCGGGTCGCAGCTCGGCGAGGCGGGCCGGCAGGTCACGCCCGACGTCGAGCTCGGACACGACATAGCCCCGCCCCCGGAGCGCCTCACCGGCGGCGCGGCCACTCACCAGCGACACCTCGCGCTCGGCCGACCAGCCACCCATCAGCACCGCGACATGGCGGCTCACGCGGCCGCTTCCCAGTCGTCGATCGAGGTATCGCGCGCCGGGCGCCCGATCCGCTCGATCTCCCACTCCAGCGTCACGCCGCTCCGCTCGAGCACCCGCGCCCGGATCTGCTCGCCAAGCTCCTCGAGCTCGGCGGCGCTCGCCCCGCCGGTGTTGATCAGGAAGTTGCAGTGCTTCTCCGAGACCATGGCCCCGCCGTGACGGAGACCGCGACAGCCGGCGGCCTCGATCAGCTGCCAGGCCTTGACGCCGGGCGGGTTCTTGAACGTGCTGCCCCCGGTCGCGACGTGCAGCGGCTGCGCCGCCTCGCGCTCGGCCTTGATCGCGCGCATACGGGCCTCGATCGTACGCGGGTCGCCGGGCGTGCCCCTGAGGATCGCGCCGGTGACGATCCAGCCCGTGGGCAGCTCCGAGTGTCGATAGCGAAACCCGAGCTCGCTCGGGCCGAGCTCGTGGCGCTTGCCCTCCGGATCGAGCGCCACCACCCGCTCCACGACCCCGGCGGTCTCGCCACCGAAGGCGCCGGCGTTCATGCGGATCGCACCGCCGAGCGTGCCGGGAATGCCGATGAAGAACTCGAGCCCGGACAGCCCCGCCTTGAGTGCGCTAATGGCGATCATGCGATCGGTGGCACCGGCGCCGACCCGGAGCCGGTCGCCCTCGCCCTCGACCTCGGCGAGCGGCCCGGACAACCGTAGCACGACGCCATCGATGCCGCCGTCGCGCACCAGGATGTTGGAGGCGACCCCGATCGGCGTGGCCGGCATCTCGGCCGGCCGAGCTTTTAGAAACGCCCTTAGATCGGCGTCGTCGGCCGGCTGGAACACCACCTCGGCCGGCCCGCCGACCCGCAGCCAGGTGCGCGGCGCCATCTCCACCCCGGCCCGCAGACGGCCCCGCACCGGCGGCAGGCGCTGCCCGAGGCCAGAGCTCACGAAGCGTTCTCCTCGCCTTGCAGACGCCGCAACTGAGCGGGGAGCACGTTGGCCCAGGCGGAGATGCTGCCGGCGCCGAGGCAGACCACCAGATCGCCGGCCCGCGCGACCGTCGCAACCAGGCGCGGCAGATCATCTGGTCCGTCGAACACACGGACGTCGCGATGGCCGTGCCGGCGCAAGCCGTCGGCCAGCGCATCGCGATCGACGCCCGGGATCGGCATCTCGCCGGCGGCGTAGACCGGAGCGACCAGCACCGCGTCGGCATCGTTGAACGCGCTGCAGAACTCCTCGAAAAGATCGCGAAGCCGGGTGTAGCGATGCGGTTGAACGACCGCGACGATGCGCCCCTCGGAGGTCTGACGGGCGGTCTCGAGCACCGCCCGGATCTCGACCGGGTGATGGCCGTAGTCGTCGATCACCGTGATCTCGCCCGCGGTGCCGGTGCGGGTGAAGCGGCGTTTGACGCCGCTGAACCCGGCCAGCGCGCGCCGCAGCACGTCATCCGAGATGCCGAGCTCGCGCCCGACCGCGATCGCCGCAAGGGCATTCTGGACATTGTGGCGTCCGGCCATGGCGAGGCGCAGCCGCCCGATCCGATGATTGACCAGCCCGCTGATCCGATCGCGCAGCTCGACGTCGAACTCGGCGCCGCGCCGATCGAAGCTCGGCTCCAGCGCCCGAACGTCGGCCTGCGGGCTGAAGCCGTACGAGATGAGGCGGCGATCGGTGACCCGGCCGAACAGCGCCTGAACTTCGGGGTGATCGATGCAGAGTGCGGCGAAGCCATAGAACGGGATGTTTTCGACGAAGCTCTGGAAGGCAGCGCGTACAGCGTCGAAGGCGCCATAGAAATCGAGATGCTCGGGGTCGATGTTGGTGACGACCGCGATGCTCGCCGGCAGCCGGACGAAGGTGCCGTCGGATTCGTCCGCCTCGACCACCATCCAGTCGCCCTCACCGCTCCTGGCATTGGTGCCGTAGGCGTTGATGATGCCGCCGTTGATCACCGTCGGATCGAGCTTGGCGGCATCGAGCAGGGCCGCGATCAGCGAGGTCGTAGTCGTCTTGCCGTGGGTGCCGGCGACCGCGATCGCCCATTTGAGCCGCATCAGCTCGCCGAGCATCTCGGCGCGACGCACGACCGGCACGCGGGCGCCGCGCGCCGCTTCGATCTCCGGATTGTCGGCCTTGACCGCGGAGGACATCACGACCACCCCGCACTCGCCGAGATTGGCCGCGCGATGCCCGATCGCGACCGGGATGCCGAGCCGGCGCAGGCGCTCGGTGTTGGCGTTCTCAGCGATGTCCGAGCCTTGGACGCGGTGGCCGAGATTGTGCAGAACCTCGGCGATTCCGCTCATCCCGATGCCGCCGATCCCGACGAAGTGGATGCCACCCGCATCGATCGGCAGGGTTCTCATGCCAGCGCCTCCAGGCGGAGTTTCTCGGTCGAGGGCGACATCAGCGACTCGATGGCATCGGCAAGCGCGCTCGTCGCATCCGGACGACCGAGCGCATGCGCCCGACGCGCCATCTCCTCGAGCTGCTCGGGCTCTGCGAGACAGGCGCCGAGCCGGGCCGCCAGGATCTCGCCATCGAGCTCGGCCTCGTCGATCAGCCAGCCGGCGCCGGCCCCGGCGACCGCCTGGGCGTTCGCCCGCTGGTGATCGTCCGCGGCGAAACGGTAGGGCACCAGGAGCGCCGGCCGGCCGATGACCAGCAGCTCGGCGACGCTCGAGGCGCCGGAGCGCGCGATCACCAGGTGCGCCCGCGCGAGCCGCTCGGGCAAATCGTCGAAGAAGCTCGCAAGCTCGGCCGCGTAGCCGAGCCCCTCGTAGGCGCTGGCGACGCGCGCCAGATCCTCGGGGCGACATTGCTGGGCGAGCTCGATGCGCGTGCGATCCGCCTTGGCCAGGCGCGCCAGCGCCGCGGGCAGCGCTTCGCTGAACACCCGCGCACCCTGGCTGCCGCCGACCACGAGTAGCCGAAGCACACCTCCGCTGGCGGGCGCGCGGTAGGGCTCGTCGCGACGCGCGACCACCTCGGGCCGGACCGGGTTGCCGGTAAGCGGGCAGTCGGCACAGCCGCTCTCAGCCGCGCCTTCGGTGCTGGGAAAGCTGAGTGCGAGCCGCGCCGCGCCGCGCGCGATCAGCCGATTGGCCCGGCCGAGCACGGCATTCTGCTCGTGGACCAGAAGGGGAATTCTCAAGAGCCGTGCCGCAATGCCGATCGGGACCGAGGCGTAGCCGCCGAATGCGGCCACCACGGCCGGGCGGCGGCGGCGGAGCAGGGCAAGCGCCTGAACAAGCCCCAGACCGAGCTGCGAAAAGCCTGCCAGACGCTGGCGCAGATGGCCCGAGGGACTGCCAGCCCGGATCAGCTCGTGCTCGATATCCGCTCCGACGTAGCGGGCACCGCGCCGATCGCAGGCCAGGACCACGTTCAGGCCGCGTCCGCGAAGCGCGCGGGCGAGCGCCAGCGCGGGAAACATGTGGCCGCCTGTGCCGCCGGCGGCGAGCACGACCGAGCGCGTCATGTTCGGACCTCGCTGCCCGGGCGCCGGCGCGTCAGGGCCAGAAACAGGCCCATGCCGAGCGCCAACGCGCAGAGCGAGGAGCCACCGTAGCTGATGAACGGCAAGGTCATGCCGGTCGCTGGCACGAGGCTGAGATTGACCCCTAGATTGACGACCGCCTGGAGACCGAAATGAGCGAGCAGGCCCGCCGCGGCGAGCAGCGCGAACCGGTCGCCGACCTGCTCGGTGCGCTGCAGGCCGCGCCACAGGACGAACGAGAAAAGGCCGAGCAACGCGAGGCAGGCGAGCAGGCCGAATTCTTCCGCGATCACGGCGAACACGAAATCGCTGTGCGCATCGGGCAAGGCGTGTTTGACCGTCCCCTCGCCCGGACCGGCGCCGAACCAGGCCGCACCCTGGATGGCCTTGAGCGCGAGGCCGACCTGATAGTGGTCGCCCGAAGCGGGATCGACGAACCGATCGATCCGTCCCGCAACATGGGGAAAAAACAGATAGGCCTGCCACAACCCGAGACCGCCCGCGGCCGTCAACCCGACCACCAGCAGCCAGGGCAGGCCGGCGAGAAACAGCTGCAGGCCCAGAAGACAGCCGACCACCAGCGTCATGCTGACGTCTGGCTGGCTGAGCAGCAGGAACAGGACCAGAGCGGTCAGGAGCATCGCCGGCAGGGCGTTGCGCAGGCCCGGCGCCCGGGCCAGCAGGCCTGCGACGACCACCACCAGGGCGGGCTTGACGAACTCGCCCGGCTGCACGATCAGCCCGGCCATCGGCAGCCAGCGCCTGGCCCCCTTGATCTCCGGCCCGACCAGCAAGGTCAGGACCAGGAGGACCAGAAATATCACGAGCAGCCCGATGGACAGGCGATGGACACCTCTGGGCGACAGCAGCGAGGTGCCGAGCAGGAGCAGCGTCGCCGGCAGGAGATACATCAGATGACGGGCGACGAAATGCAGCGGCGGCAGGCCGAGGCGCGAGGCGACCGGGGGGCTTGATGCGAAGACGAAGACCAGTCCGCTCAAGGCGAGCAGGCCGAGGCCGGCCAGGAGCGGCCGGTCGACGGTCCACCACCAGCGTCCGAGCAGGCCTCGATCGGTGCGGCTGAAGGCGATCACCGGCGCGCCTCCCCGGCCGTCGCTCCGGACACCGCCAGAGCGGGCTCCGCAAGCTCGGCGAACAGCGCTTTGAAAGCGTCACCGCGCGCCTCGAAATTGGCGAACTGGTCGAACGAGGCGCAGGCCGGCGCCAGCAGGACGACCGGCTCGCCGCGCTCATCGCGGCGCGCCGCAGCGGCCGCCTGCCGAAGCGCGGTGGCGAGATCGCCGCTCCTCGTGCAGGGCACCCGACCGGAAAGGGCCTGCTCAAGCAGCTCGGCGGCTTCGCCGATCAGATAGGCGTGTCGCACCCGCTCCAGCCAGGGCAGCAGCGGATCGAGGCTCGACTGCTTGGCGCGTCCGCCGGCGATCCAGTAGATCCGATCGAAGCTCGCGAGCGAGCGCGCCGCGGCTTCCGGGTTGGTCGCCTTGCTGTCGTTGACATAGCGCACGCCGCCGAGCGTGCCGACCGTCTCCATGCGGTGGGCGAGGCCTCGAAAGCCCGCCATGCCGGCCGCGGCTGCCGCGGGCTCGACCTCGAGCGCCCGGGCAACAGCGTAGGCGGCTGCGGCGTTCTGCCAATTGTGGGCGCCGCGTAGACCGGCGATCGGGCGGAGATCAAGTACCGGCTGGCCATGTCCGTCGACGGCATCGTGGAGCTGCCCTTCGATCACGTAGACGCCGCGCTCGAGCGATCGACCCACGGCGATCGCCAGCAGTCGCCGGTTGCCCTTGGCTTCAAGTTTCTCGAACAGCGCCCGGCCATGATCGTCATCGACGCCGATGACCGCACAGTCGCTCGTCCGCTGGTTGCGCAGGATGCGGCGCTTGGCACGAACGTAGCCGCTCATGCCGCCATGCCGGTCAAGATGGTCCGGGCTCAGGTTCAGGATCACCGCCACGCTGCAGCTCAGACGCTCCGTCAACTCCAGCTGGTACGAGGACAACTCCAACACATAGATGTCTTCGACTGGTTTAGGCAATAAATCTAGTACCGGCAAGCCAATGTTACCGCCTATCTGCACACCGACCCCGGCGCGTTGCAGGAGATGGCCAACCAGCGCCGTAGTGGTGGACTTGCCGTTGGTGCCGGTGATGCCGACGATGCGGCGGCCGGGCTGGTTCTCGACCAGCAGCTCGATGTCGCCGATGACCGGCACGCCGGCCGATCCGGCCCGCCGGACCAGGCGGTGCGGGCGCGGATGCCGGTGCGGAATGCCGGGGCTCAGAACCAGGCGATCGACCCGCGCCCAGTTGCAGATGTCGAGATCGACGATCGGGACGCCGGTGGCCGCCGCTTCGGCACGCTGCTCGCCGGCATCGTCCCAGGCCCAGACTTTCGCGCCGCTCGCGGCGAGCGCTCGGCAGGCCGAGCGGCCCGAGCGGCCGAGTCCGAGAACGGCGGCGATTTTGCCTCGCATGGACGACAGCGGGATCATCGATACGGCTCAGCGCAGCTTCAGCGTGGACAGGCCGATCAGCGCCAGAATCAGGGCGATGATCCAGAAGCGGATGACGATCGTTGGCTCCTGCCAGCCCTTCTGCTCGAAGTGATGGTGCAGGGGGGCCATGCGAAAGACCCGCTTGCCGGTCAGCTTGAAGGAGGCGACCTGGACGACCACCGAGACCGTCTCAAGGACGAACAGGCCACCGACCACGGCAAGCACCAGCTCGTGCTTGGTGACCACGGCCACGGCGCCGAGCGCGCCGCCCGAGGCGAGCGAGCCGGTGTCGCCCATGAACACCATGGCGGGCGGCGCGTTAAACCAGAGGAAGCCGAGCGAGGCGCCGACCATGGCGCCGCAGAACACCGCCAGCTCGCCCGCGCCGGGCACGAACGGGATGCCGAGATAGTTGGCGAAGATCGCGTTGCCGACCAGATAGGCGATCAGGGCGAAGCAGGCGGCGGCGATCATGGTCGGCACGATCGCCAGGCCATCCAGCCCGTCGGTCAGGTTGACCGCGTTCGAGGCGCCGACCATGACCAGTGCGGCGAAGACGAAGAACAGCGGCCCGAGCGGCACCAGCACGTCCTTGAAGAACGGCAGGGCGAGCCCGGTGCCGAGCGGCTCGCGGGTAAGCCAGGTGATCAGGACGGCGGCGATCAGCGCCACCACGCACTGGCCGAGGAACTTGGTGCGCACGGCGAGGCCGCCGCTCGAGCGCTTGTTCAGCTTGAGGTAGTCATCGGCCAGGCCGATGCCACCGAAGCCGAGCGTGATCATCAGGACCACCCAGACGTAGCCGTTGGTGAGGTCCGCCCAGAGCAGCGTGGCCAGCGTGAGTGCCAGCAGGATCAGGGTGCCGCCCATGGTCGGCGTCCCCTGCTTGGTCAGCAGATGCGAGGGCGGGCCGTCGGGGCGGATCGGCTGCCCCTGGCCCTGGCGCACCCGCAACCAGCGGATCAGGCCGGGCCCGACGACGAAGCTCACCACCAGCGCCGTCAGCACCGCGCCGCCGGTCCGGAAGGTCAGGTAGCGAAACAGGTTGAACAGACCGAACTCGTCGGCGAGGGGGTAGAGCAGGTTGAACAGCATCGCCGGCCTCAGGCGCCCGCCGGCGCGGGTTGCGCGAGCAGGGCTTCGACGATCTGGCCCATCTGGATGCCGAGCGAGCCCTTGACCAGGAGCGTGTCGCCAGGGCGCAGCTCGGCGCAAAGCAGCGGCAGCAGCTCCCTGGCGCTCGCCGAGTGGGGACCGCGGCGGGCCCGCGGCAGCGCGGCGTGCAGGTGGCGCATAGCGGAGCCGGCCGTGAACACGCGATCGACGCTGCAGGCGGCGATCGGCTCGGCCAGCTCGGCGTGCAACTGAGGTGCCTGCTCGCCGAGTTCGAGCATGTCGCCGAGGGCAGCGAGCCGGCGCCCCGGCGCGACAGCCAGCAGCGCCAGCGCCGCCCGGATCGAGGCCGGATTGGCGTTGTAGCTTTCGTCGATCAGGGTCACATCGCCACCCGGCCAGCGCAGCCGGTGCCGCCGGCCGCGCCCCTTGGGCGGCGCGAAGTCGGCAAGTGCTGCCGCCGCCCGCTCCGGGTCGGCGCCCAGGGCCGAAGCGCAGGCGAGCACACCCAGGCTGTTGATCACCCAATGCCGCCCGGGCGCGCCGATCCGAAAGGCGAGCCGACGGCGCTCAAGGGTCATCACGACATCGCTGCCGGCTTCATCCAGTTGAGCATCGATCAGCCGCGCATTGGCGGCCGCACCCTCACCGAAGCCGATCACGCGGGCGCAGCCGGCCGCCTCGGCGATCTGCTTCAGGCGGCTGAAGTGCGGGTTGTCGACGTAGAGGACGGCATCGCCATCGGGCTCGAGGCCTTGAAAAATCTCGCCCTTGGCCTCGGCAATCGCCGCAACGGAAGGGAAGAACCCGAGATGGGCGGGCTCGATGGTGGTGATCATGGCGACGTGCGGCCGGACCAGGCGGGCCAGCGCTGCGATCTCGCCGGGCGCATTCATGCCCAGCTCGTACAGGGCGTAAATCGTGTCCTTGGGCGCGCGGGCGAGGCTGAGCGGCACGCCCCAGTGGTTGTTGTGACTCGCCGCGCTGGCGTGCGTCCGGGCCTGGCCGGCCAAGGCGAGGCGGAGCGCCTCCTTGGTCCCGGTCTTGCCGACGCTACCGGTGATCGCAGCGATCCGGGCGCGCGAGCGGGCGCGCGCGGCGCGACCGAGCGCGGTCAAGGCGCACAACGTGTCGTCGACGACCACCAGAGCGGCGCCGCGCGCCACGCCTTCCGGCACGTGGTCGACCAGCGCCGCCGCGCCCTGGCCGAGCGCCGCGGCGACGAAATCGTGACCGTCGTGACGCGGGCCACGGAGCGCAATGAACAGATCGCCCGGCTGAACCGTGCGCGAGTCGATCGACACTCCAGTGACCGAGAAGTCGTCGCTCGGCGGGCCGCCGGTCGCGGCCGCCAGCTCGGCGGCGGTCCAGAGCGCTTCACTCACGCCCGGGCTCCGCCCAGCTCGGCCAGCGCGCGGCGCACCTCGAGCGCGTCGTCGAACGGCAGTACGCGGTCACCCACGATCTGCCCGGTCTCGTGACCCTTGCCGGCAACCACCAGGAGGTCGCCCGCTTCGAGCTCAGCCAGCGCGGCGCGGATCGCCTGACCACGGTCACTGATCTCAATGGCGTCCGGACAGGCCTCGATGATCGCCCGGCGGATCGCCGCCGGCTCCTCCGAGCGCGGGTTGTCGTCGGTGACGAACACGAAATCGGCCCGCTCCGCCGCGATCCGGCCCATCAGCGCGCGCTTGCCCGGATCGCGATCGCCGCCGCAGCCGAACACGACGAACAGCCGGCCGGCGGCATGCGGACGAACCGCATCGAGCACCACGGCGAGCGCATCGGGCGTGTGGGAATAGTCGACGAAGATGGGCGCGCCGCTCGGATGGACCGCGACCCGCTCGAGTCGACCGGGCACCCCCTTGAGCTCCGCCATGACCTCGACAGCTGCCTCGGCATCGGCGCCGGTGGCGATCAGCAGACCGAGCGCGGCCAGCAGGTTGCTCGCCTGAAAGGCGCCACTCAGCCCGGTCTCGACCCGATGCTCACGGCCGTCGACGACGAAGCCGAGGCCGACCCCGTCGGCCCGCGGCTCGAGCGCGATCAGACGCAGGCGGCGCGCCCGCCGCCCATAGTCCAGCACCGCAATGCCTCGTCCGCGGCAGACCTCCGCCAGCGGCTCGAACTGCGGCTGATCGGCGTTGAGCACGGCGATTCCCTCGGACGGCAGGAGCTCGCTGAACAGCCGCCGCTTGGCGGCCAGATAGTCGGCGACGCTGCCGTGATAATCAAAGTGATCGCGTGAGAGATTGGTAAACGCAGCCGCGCTGAGACGTACCCCATCGAGGCGGTACTGGGCGAGACCATGGCTCGATGCCTCAATGGCCAGATGCTCGACCCCGGCATCCGCCAAAGCGGCGAGAACGGCGTGCAGCTGGATCGGATCCGGCGTGGTCAGCCCGGTGACCCGGTGGCCCTGCGGTCCGTCCAGGCCGAGGGTGCCGAGGGCGGCGGCGGGCGTGCCCAGCGCCTGCCACATCTGGCGCGCGAAGCTCGCGACCGAGGTCTTGCCGTTGGTGCCGGTAACCGCCGCGACCCAGCGCGGCTGGCGGCCGAACCAGCGCGCCGCGATCAGAGCGAGGCGCCGGCGTGGATTGGCATCGAGGATCAGCGGCACGCCGAACTCCGCCCCCGCGAGGGACGGATCGGTCAGGACTACGGCCGCACCACGGGCCACGGCATCGGCAATGAAGGCGCGGCCGTCGAGCCTGCTGCCGGCCAGCGCCGCAAACAGGGCGCCGGGCGGCAAGGTGCGCGAATCGGCGCTGAGCCCGCTGATCTCGAGCTCTCGCCACGCGGCGCCCTGTACACTCACCCCAGGACCGAGCAAGGCGCGCAGCCGCATTCAAGATCTCCTGCGTGGGGGTCGATCCAGCTCATGCCGGGGGCCGCCGCGAAGCTGGGCTCGATCCGCCCGGTCCGACCATTTAGAGCCTGCCCTTCGACCAGCCGGTCACGAAACCACCTCTCGGCATCCGGATCGACCGGCGGCAGACCGAGCAAGGGGCCGATCCGGCTGATGATCCGCCCGACCGTCGGCGCCGCAGTCCAGCCGCCGTGCGCCAGACCGTAGGTCTCGGCGTCGCCCTTCGGCTCATCCAACACCACCAGCACGACGTAGCGCGGCTGGTTGATCGGGAAGACGCCAACGAAGGACGACAGCAGCCCGCCGCCCCGATAGCCGCCGTCCATGGGCTTGTCGGCACTGCCCGTCTTACCGCCGATCAGGTAGCCTGGCACCTTGGCGAGCGTGCCGGTCCCTTCGGTGACCGTCAGCCACAGCAACCAGCGCAGCTTCGCCGCGGTCTCGGCCGACACCGGCGGGTGGTCCCAGACCGCGGGCAGCGCTTCGGCCACCACATGGGCGCGCGGCCGGGGCGCGCTGCAGACCGCAGCGGCCACCGCATCCGCGACCTGCAGTGGCGAGACCGCGAGACCGTGACCAAACGCGACGGTCACCGTGGTGATCGGACGCCAGGGCGAGGGTATCTGCGGCTCAGCGACCTCCGGCAGGCGGATCGGATGCTTGTCGAGCAGGCCAAAGCGGCGAAGATACTGCAGCTGGCCCTCGGTGCCCAGGGCCTCGGCCATCTTCGCGGCGCCGATGTTGGATGAGAAGGCGATCACCTCGGGCACGCTCAGCCAGCGTCGTTTGGCGTGGAAATCACCGATCCGGTAGCGGCCAAACTGAAGCGGCTCGGTCGCGTCGTAGCCACCCGTGATGTCGACGGCATCGGCGTCGAGCGCCATGGCAACGGTGAACACCTTGAACAGCGAGCCAAGCTCGTAGGTGCCAAGCGTATTGCGATTGAACAGCGCCTCGGGTCGGGCAACCTGGTAGTCGTTGGGATCGAAATCCGGCAGGCTGACGCTCGCCAGGAGCTCGCCCGTGTTGACGTCGAGCACGATGGCACTGGCGCCGATCGCGGCGAAGCGGGCGCGGGCGGCCGCAAGCTCGCTGCGCACCACCTCCTGAACCCCGAGATCGATGGTCAGGACCAGCGGATTGCGGCTGGCGCCCGGCTCGGTCAGGCGTTCTTCGAAGCTGCGTTCGATTCCGGCCAGCCCTTGGTTCTCGATGCCGACATAGCCGACCAGATGCGCCACGAGCGAGCGTTGCGGATACACCCGATGAGGCTCGGTGCGGAAGCCGATGCCGGGCAGTCCCAGACGGATCACCGCCTGCTGCTCGGCGTCGCTGATGTGGCGCTTGATCCAGACGAAGCGGCGCGGCGTCGACAGCTGATCGAGCAGGTCCTGCCGATCGACCCCATCGAGCACCCGGGCGAGCCTGGTCACCGCCGCGGCGGGATCGAGCACCTCGACCGGATCGGCGTAGACCGAGACCTTCGGATAGTCGGTAGCCAGTAACGTTCCGTTGCGATCGACGATGTCGGCGCGGCGTACGCTGGTCAGTCCGCCGGCCATTGCCTGGCTGCCGATCACGCTGTCGCCCCGCCAGAGCGCGAGGTCGACCACCCGCAGCGCGAGGCCGGCGAGCGCCAGGCCGAACAGTCCTCCGACCAGTCGCAGACGGCGGCGGGCGGTCAGGAGATCGGTATCGATCTGAGGGCTCACGGCCGCTCACTAGTGCCCGGAGGTGACAGGCAGGGCCAGGCGCTCGGACGGCTTCAGCCTGAGTGTGACCTCGCCCCCGGAGGGCAGGAGCGCCGTCAGGCGCCGCTTGGCGAGCTCAAGGTCGGAGCGCCGTGGGATATCCTCGATGGTCACGATCTGGCCGGGCTGCGCCGGACGCAGATCGAGGTGCTCCGCAGCGAGGCGGGCGATGCGGCCCGGCTGATTGAGCATCGCCCATTCGGTGCGCAACCGGTTGAGGACACCTTTTTCGATCGCGATCGCCGCCTGCATATCCTGCAACTCACGCTCCAGGCGCTGCACCTGATCCTTCAGGAGATACAGGCCACACGCGGCGAGCAATGCGATCAGCAGGCTCGCCAGTGCCAACTTCGCCGTCATGTCGGGCGCTCCGGCTCGGGCAGCCGCTCGGCGGCGCGCAGACGGGCCGATCGGGCGCGCGGATTGACGGCGAGCTCGTCCGGACCGGGCCTGATCGGGTGTCGGCAGAGCGAGCGAAACCGCGCCGCCGACGGAGTGATCGGCAGCTCGGGACGATGACGTGACGGCCGCCGGACCAGGCCGCTCTGCGCCGCGAGAAACTGCTTGACCACGCGGTCTTCGAGCGAGTGAAAGGCGACCACGACCAGACGAGCGCCCGGTGCGAGCAGCTCTTCAGCGGCCGCAAGGGCGCGTTCGAGCTCGCCGAGCTCGTCGTTCAGGTGGATGCGCAGCGCCTGAAAGGTTCGGGTAGCGGGATCGATCCGGCCGCCGGCTCGCCCGATCACGCTCGCGACCAGTTCCGCTAGCTCGCGGGTCGTCGCGATCGCGCCGTGGCGACGGCGCTCGACGATCGCGCGGGCAATTCGGCGCGCCGCCCGCTCCTCGCCATAGCGAAGCAGGATCGCCGCCAGTTCGGCTTCATCGGCGTGATTGATCAGCTCGGCCGCGCTCGGACCGCGTGCCGACATGCGCATGTCGAGCGGTCCGTCGAGCGCGAATGAGAAGCCGCGCGCCGGATCGGCCAGCTGCAACGCCGAGAGCCCAAGATCGAGGACAATGCCGTCGAGGCGATCGACCCGGGCGCGGGCGAGCAGCTCCGCCATGTCGCCAAAGCAGCCCTCGAGCATGGTGAACGAAGGCTGCTCTGCGGCCAGTTGCCGGCCGCGCGCGACCGCCGCCGGATCACGATCGAGCCCGAACACCCGCCGGGCGCCGGCGGCCAGAATGGCCCGGCTGTAACCGCCGCCGCCAAAGGTGGCGTCCAGATAGTCGCCGCCCGGCCGCACCGCGAGCGCAGTCAGCATCTCGGCCAGGAGCACCGGAACATGATCGAGCGCCGCCGCCTTGCTCGTTTTCGTCTTGACGAGCGAAGTCATCGGAAACTGATCTCGCCAGCAAGAGCGCTCAATGCTTGCTTGTCGGTAGTCGATGTTCGCTTCCCATCGATTCTGCTCACCCTGATGCATATGCGCGACCGTCAACGATCAGTCCAGCGTCCGTTGACTCACGGATCTCACAACGAGTGATTATCTCAATGTTGGTGATTACTCTAATGCAATCGCGCGACTCTGAAGAACGTCGGTCTGACCTCAACTCGAAGTGCGTTCTCATGACTTGCCATCGTCCAGCCTGGACTTTGCGGAGTCGGAAATTTCACCCTATAGTTAATCGTCGACCCAGTCAAGGCCCATTTCGAAGAAACCTGCGTAACCTACTGAACCGGCGCTACAAATCCGATTTTCCACAGGTTTTCAAGGGCCTGTGCCCGGGTGCCAGAACTTGACGACGTCAGGCAAAAGCAAGTCCAGGGGGCCGGTCGACGACTTTGTTCGTCTTTTGTTCCTCTACCGTTGCGGGAGTGGACCGCTCCCGCTCAGGCGGGGGATCAGGCGGCCTGTAAGCCGGGTTCTGTCCACGCCGCCCGCGGCGGGGCAGCGCAGGATGGCCATTCCTCTGGGACACCTGTTGCCAGGTGCCTCGCGCGACCGACCCGGACGAACGGCCCGGAAACCGGCCTGCTCCGCCAGAGCGGAGCCCTCGTCCCTACTTGGTCTTGCTCCCGGTGGGGTTTGCCGTGCCGCCACCGTCGCCGGCGGCGCGGTGCGCTCTTACCGCACCCTTTCACCCTCACCCGCAGGCTACGGTCGGCGAGCGACCGGGGCCCCGGCGGGCGGACTGCTCTCTGTGGCACTTTCCCTGGGGTCGCCCCCGCCGGGCGTTACCCGGCACCGTGTTTCCGTGGAGCCCGGACTTTCCTCCCCCGGGTCGCCCCGGGAGCGGCCATCCGGCCGCCTGACCCACCTCAGATGTCGCATCGTGGGACGCTCGAATCAAGTCGTCAGAGTACCGACAGGAGGCCATCGAGCCGCGCCCGCGTGGCCTGATCGGGCAGTCCGTCGACGCGCTCGGGCCGGAAGTGCCGCTGGAAGGCCGCGATCACGAGCCGGGTCTCGCGGTCGAGGCGACCGTGGCGCAGCACTGGGTAGCCGACCTCGGCGAGCTCGGCCTGGAGTCGCGCCACGCTCCGCGGCCGAGCGGGGCCGTCTGCCGGCCAGAGGCCGATACCGGCGGCCGCGAGGCGCGCCCAGTCAAACAGCTCGCCGGGGTCCTGCTTGCGCTCCGGCGCGACGTCGCTGTGGCCGAGCACCCGGCGCGCCGGGATCGGCCAGCGGCGGAGGATCGCGCCGCAGAGCTCGATGCAGGCCAGCATCTGGGCTTCCGGGAAGGGCCGGTAGCCCCATTCGTGACCGGGGTTGACCAGCTCGATCCCGATCGAGCGGTCGTTCAGGCTGCTCTCACCCTGCCAGGCGCTCAGGCCGGCGTGCCAGGCCCGGTCCGCCTCCGGCACCAGCGCCACGACGCTGCCGTCCTCGTCGATCAGATAGTGGGCGCTGACCTTGGCGGCGGGATCGGACAGGCGCTCGAGCGCAGTGGCCGCGCTCGGCATCCCGGTATAGTGCAGGATCAACGCATCGACCGGGCAGCCCCGCGGCCGGGCGTCGGCGTTCGGCGACGCTTGGCGGCGCAGGCGCAGGCGCTCTCGCCCTCGTCTCTGCGCTCAGAACCGCCGCAGCAGGCGCTGCAGATAGTCGAGCTCGTCGGGCGGCCGCTCGCGCTGGCTGGCCCGGCGCTGCAGCTCCTCCAGGATCGCCCTCGCCTTGCCCAAGTCGAGCTGGCTCGGCACGTGCTCGCCCCAGAGGTCCGCGCCGCCCTGGTTGTACATCGAGCGGCCGAGCGGATCGCGGTCGTTCGGTGCCTGGCCGAACTGCTGCCCGGGCATCTGGCCCTGCCCCTGGCCATACATGCGCTGCATTTCCTGCATCATGGCCTGACCGCCCTGGCGGAGCTGGTCGACCGCCTGAGCCTGCGGGTCGATGGCCTGATCGGGCTGGGCCTGTTGGAGGGCATCGCGCGCGGCGCGCATCGACAGTTCGGCTTCACCCAAGGACCGTGGAATCTGAACGCCGGCCTCGCCGAGCGCGCGCATCAGCTCGCCAAGCGCGCGCCGCAGGGCCTCCTGATCGCCCGCCATCTGGCCGATCTGTCCGTCGCCCGGCTGCATTTCGCCCATCTGACCTTGCTGGCCGCTCTCCTGACCTTGCTGTCTCCGCTGCCCCGGTTGATCCTGCATACCCTGCTGACCGCGCTGGCGCGACATGCCGAACGTTCGGTCGAGCAGATCCTGCTGGCGCTGGATCATCTGCTGCAGCTGGCTCATCATCTGCTGGCCCTGCTGCATCTGGCCGTTCTGCGCCACCTGGAGGTTTTCCAGGAGGTCCTGCAGCTGGGCGAGCATCTGCTGCGCGGCCTCGCGGGCGCCGGTCCTGATCATCTCGCGCATCATGTCGAGCATCTTCTGCAGATCCTGGCGCTGGACCTGGATCGCATTCGGATCCGGCATCAGCTGTTGCTGCTGCTGCGCGTTCGCCTGCTGCTGCGCCTGCGCCTGACGGAGGAGCGCGTCGAGGTACTCGTTCATCGCCCGCTGCAGCTCGCTCATCAGGCGCTCGAGCTCCTGGTCGGGGGCGTTCCGCGCGAGCGCGTCCTTCAACGCCTGCTGAAGGTCGCGCAGATTGCGCTCGGCGAGCGAGACGCCACCGTCCTCGAGGTGTAGAGCGGTGTCCCAGAGAAGCCCGAGGACCTCGTCCACAGCCTTGCCGTCCTGATCCAGCACCAGGCGCATGGTCGCCGAGCGCAGCGCCAGATAGACGGCCGCGTCGTTCTGGAACAGCTGCGGCACCCGGCTCAGCTGATCGAGGGCCGCGATGACGTCCTCGCGCTGCTTCGGCTCGGCCGCCAGGCGACGGCGCTGTTCGATCAAGGCACGCGCCACCGGATGGTGGAACTCACGCTGCGGCAGGACCAGCTCCTGCGGCTCGCTCTGGCCGCGCTGGTCGATGCCGTCGACCGCCTCGAGCCGCATGACCACCGGCAGTCCGGCCCAGGGGTGCGGCGTCAGGTCGAGATAGGCGGCATCGTCGAGCTTGGTCGTCCCGCCGGCGGGGCGCATCAGCTCGATCCGCTCGACCCGCTGATCGTCGCCGAACAGACTGATCAACACAGCGATGCTGCTGACGCCATAGTCGTCATTGGCGATAAAGTGCGAGCGCAGCACGCCCCGCTGGGTCACCGTCGGCGCTTCGGCGAATTTGATCGTAGGCGGCTGATCGGGGATCGCCTCGATCTGCCACGCCCCGAGTTCCTTGCGCTTGCTGCCGATGCGCAGACGGCCGGAGTGATCGATCACCAGGGTAGCCTCGGCGCTCGTCTCGCCGACCGCGACAAACGGCTTTTCGCTATCCTCCAGGCTGAGGGCGAACTGCCCGGCCGGTGCGCCCAGGTGATGCAGCTGGGCGAGCGCCTCGCTGCCCGCCGGCAGGCTCACGGTTGCCGGTGCGCGCACGACCACCGGCGCGCCGGCGCTCTGGCTCTCGACCTCGAGCCGCACCGGCGGCCGGCCAGTGTAGATCGGCGGGGTGACCCACAGGGTGAGCTCCACCGGCACCTTGGCGCCCGAGGCCGGCCGCTGGAGCTCGAAGGCCTGGACCAAGCGCCGGGGCGCCATGCTGCCGGCGTCGACCAGGGCAACCAGAAGCAGCAACAGTAACCCCGCGCGCAGCGCCCAGGGATCGCGGCGAGGCAGATCGGAGCGCGGGATACCGACCCGAAGGCGCCTGAGCGTGCGCGCCAGGCGTTCCTGATGACGCCGCCAGAGCGAGACGGTGGCGGGATCGTCAGCGCCGCCGGACAGCCGGTCACCGAGCGAGCGAAGCGGCTGGTGCGGCAGCGCGTTGATCTCCTCGAGCCGGCGCAACCCGGCGTCATGATCCGGCCAGCGCAGCGCCGCGCGCGCCCGCCACAAGGACCAGATCAAGCCTGCTGCCAGGCCAAGGATACCGGCCGCGTGCAGCCATGTCGGCATCCAGGCCCAGAGACCGAACAGGCTGATCACGAGGAAGGCGCCGAGCACGGAAAGGCTTGGCCACAGAGCCGACCATACCGCCTCGAACCCGGCCGCCGCGCGCGCCAGAGCAACCCGCCGGCGAAACTCCCAGCTGCGGTTCGGGTTCGTATGGATCATGGCCGCTCTCCCGCTAGTCAGCCACACCACGCTCGAGAGCCGGGATCGCCAACCACGGCGGCAAGCTCTCCTCGGCCATGCGCTTGGCCGGCTCGATCCGCGGTTTCACAACCGCCCAGCGGGCGCCGTCCACCAGGACCTCAGCCGCCATCGGGCGCGAGTTGTAATCCGAAGCCATCACTGCGCAGTAGGCTCCCGCGCCGGTGAATACTACCAGATCTTCGGTGGCGAGTGGCGACAAATTGCGTCCGCGCGCGAAAATATCTGAGGTTTCGCAGATCGGCCCGACCACATCGACCGGTTGCAGCGGCGCCCCGCCCGCCGGCTCGTCCACCGGCAGGAGCCCGTGATAGGCGTCGTACAGGGCGGGACGCAGCAGGTTGTTCATGCCGGCGTCGAGCACGACGCAGGGTCGCTCCGTCCCCGGTTTCACATAGAGGACCTTGGCCAGCAAAACGCCGGCCTCGGCGACCAGATAGCGCCCGGGCTCGAACACCAGCTCGAGGTCGAGCCCGGCCGTGAGCTCACGGATCAGAGCGGCATAGCCCTCGAGGTCCAGCTCCGGCTCGCCATGATAGCGGACCCCGAAACCGCCGCCCAGATCGAGCCGCCGGAGGCCGATGCCGGCGGCGCGCAACTCTGCCACCAACTCGATGCCCCGCCGATAGGCCGCCTCGAAAGGCGCGAGACTCAGGATCTGGGAGCCGATGTGCAGATGCAGCCCGACGACCTCGATCCCCGCCAGCCGGCGCGCCAGATCGTAGACGACGAGCGCCTGGTCGTAGGCGATGCCGAACTTGTCCTGCCGGCGGCCGGTGCTGATCTTGTCGTGGGTCTCGGCGGCGACGTCGGGGTTGATCCGGAGCGCGCTCGGCGCAGTGAGCTTGCGCGCGGCGGCGACCTCGCCGAGCGCAATCAGCTCAGGTACTGATTCGACGTTGAACTGCGCGATCCCGGCCTCGAGCGCCTGGATCATCTCGTCACGGCTCTTGCCGACGCCCGAGAATACGATCCGCCGCGGCGGCACGCCCGCCGCAAGCGCCCGCTGCAGCTCGCCCGCCGAGACGATGTCGGCGCCAGCCCCCTCATCGGCGAGCGTCCGGATCACGGCGAGACTGCTGTTCGCCTTCAGCGCATAACAGAGCAGCACCCGCTGGCCGGCGAAGGCGGCGAGGAAGCGACGGGTCTGCGCCCGCATCCCCGCGGCCGAATAGACGTAGGTGGGCGTCCCGACCGCCCGGGCGATCTCGGCCAGGGGCACCTGCTCTGCGCATAACTGGCGGCCGCGGTAGGCGAACTCGGCCATCACTTGGCCTCCTGGCCGGTCTTTTTTTCATCCTCCGGCAGTTGGAGATGGCCCTTCTTGCCGCACGCGGCCAGAGCGCCGAGCGCAAGCAGCGCCAATATCAACCAGCGACGATGGGATGCCGCCGGCGCCACGCCCGGATCAGTCGAGGCCAAGGTGAGCATGACTGCCCAAGGCCGCAAAGCCGTCGTTCAGAGCCAGCGTGATGTCGCCGAAGTGCATGCTGGCGCCGAACGAGCAGGCGCCGAGCAGCAGCGCCAGCGCGGCCGCGAGCAGGCAGGCTCGGGCGCAGCCGGTCACAGATACCGCTCCCTTGCCGTCTGGATCGCCTCGCGCACGCGGACCGGGGCCGTGCCGCCAAGGCTAGTCCGCGACGCGACGGAGCGCTCCACACTCAAGACCCCGAACACGTCGGCCGTGATCCGCGGCTCGATGCCCTGCAACTCCTCGAGGCCGAGACCGCCGAGGTCGACGCCCCGCGCCTCGGCCAGGCGCACCGCCCGCCCCGCGACGCCGTGCGCCTCCCGAAACGACAGGCCGAGTGTGCGAACCAGCCAGTCCGCGAGATCGGTGGCGGTCGTGTGGCCGAGCGCCGCGGCGGCCGCGAGCCGGTTCGCATCGATGCTCATGCCGGCGATCATAGCGGCCATCGCCGCCAGGCAAAGAGCCAAGCTGTCGGCGGCATCGAACACCGGCTCCTTGTCCTCCTGCAGATCCTTGCCATAGGCGAGCGGCAGCCCCTTCAAGACGATCAGCAGAGCATTGAGGTCGCCAATCACCCGGCCCGCCTTGGCCCGTACCAGCTCGGCCGCATCGGGGTTGCGCTTTTGCGGCATGATCGAGCTGCCGCTCGCGAACTCCTCGGCCATCCGGACGAAGGCGAACTGCGGCGCCGACCAGAGGACCAGCTCCTCGGCGAGGCGCGAGAGATGAACCGCCGCGATCGCGGCCGCGGCGAGGAACTCG
Organism: Pseudomonadota bacterium; assembly: GCA_046727895.1. Lineage (GTDB taxonomy): Bacteria > Pseudomonadota > Alphaproteobacteria > Geminicoccales > Geminicoccaceae > DATAOG01. The sequence goes on from JBKPDM010000029.1 coordinate 24,175, forward strand.
AGCGCGAAATCCCGGTCCGAGACGGCATCGATCGAATTCGCTGCGGGGCGCGCGAAGCCCAGCTCCTCGGCGGTCGCGGCGCGATCGATCGGGAAGCTGGTGCCGGCGAGCGCCGCCGCGCCCAAGGGGCACTCGTTCAGCCGGGCGCGGGCGTCGGCTAAGCGGCCGCGATCGCGCCCGAACATCTCGACATAAGCGAGCAGATGGTGGCCGAGCGTGACCGGCTGGCCCGCCTGCAGATGGGTGAAGCCAGGCATTACGGCGCCACTATGCTCGTCCGCGCGGGTCAGAAGCGCCGCCTGGAGGTCTCGCAGCAGAAGGTCGAGGCGATCGATCGCATCACGTACCCAGAGGCGGAAGTCGGTCGCCACCTGATCGTTGCGCGAGCGCGCGGTATGCAGCTTGCGGCCCGGCTCGCCGATCAGCTCGGTGAGCCGCGCCTCGATGTTCATGTGGATGTCCTCGAGCGCGGCGCTGAACGGAAAGCGGTTGGCCTCGATCTCGTCCTTGATCTGGTCGAGGCCGCCGAGGATGGCGTCGCGCTCGGCGGCGCTCAGCAGGCCGACTTTCGCCAACATCCGCGCATGCGCCTTGGAGCCCGCAATATCGTGAGCATAGAGCCGCTTGTCGAAGCCGATCGAGGCGTTTATCTGCTCCATCAACGGCGCCGGGCCGCGCTCGAAGTGCGCGCCCCAGAGATCGACCGCGCGTGGCTGCGGGCTGCGCTTGCCGCGCTCGCTCACGGTCGGGCCGAAAACCGAACGGGTGATCGCATGAAGCTCCTTTCGCGCATACTCCAGGCGGCGAGCGCGGTGGCGCTGTTCGGGCTGATCATCCCATTACCGGCGTGCGCGTTCAACTTCGCACCGAGCGAGCCGAAGCCGGCGCCCCAACTTACCTTTCAGGACGCTGCGGGCAAGCAGCTGTCGCTCGATGACTTTCGCGGTCAGGTTGTGGTCCTCAATCTCTGGGCGATCTGGTGTGCGCCTTGCCGGCGCGAGATGCCCTCGCTCGATCGCCTGCAGGCCAAATACGGCGGCAACGGTCTGCGGGTCATCCCGCTCTCGGTCGACCGGGGCGAGCCCGGCCAGATCGAGACCTTCTACGACGAGGTCGGTGTCCAACATCTGAAGATCTATCGTGATCCCAAGGCCGCGGCGAGCCGGGCGCTCGGCGCTTTCGGCCTGCCGACCACCGTCGTGTTCGACCGCGAGGGCCGCGAGGTCGGCCGGGTGCTCGGCCCCGAGGAGTGGGACAGCGACGAGGCGCTGACCGTGCTCCGTGCGATCATGGGGCCGTCGTCGCCGCCCGCAGACTGGGGCAGCCAGCAGGCCGCGGCCGGCGCCGCTCGATCGCCCTGAGCGCGCCCGGCCGTCGCCCCGGCGACGGCTGCAGCCAAGAGATCACGACGCGCCGGGCGATCGAGCACCGGCGCACTGCGGTGATCGGATGCCACGTCGTCCATCGCCGAGGCACGCCTATAAACCCTCTCGCCGCTCGTCTTTCGGCGGCCCTCCGACCCGGTCGTCGCCCCGTCAAGAGTTCCTTCACCCCGACAGGCTAGGCTCGCTCTGCATGCCGGAGGCTCGGCGTCGTGTGCCCGCCGGGCAGCCGTCGAGCCCAAACAACAGCCTCGGTCGGCCTTATGAAACTGTCTCGTTGGAGCGCGCTGCCGCTCGCGGCGGTGTGCTGGCTGAGCCAGGCCGGTTCGAGCGAGGCGGCCATCGAAAACCGCTCCGAGGCAACCCGTTGTCTGGCCCTCGCCCTCTACTGGGAAGCCAAGACCGAAGGCCGCGCGGGCATGCTCGCAGTCGGCTCGGTCGTGCTCAATCGGGTCGCCCACCCGGAGTTTCCCGACACCGTCTGCGGGGTGGTCAAAGAGGGCGGCGAGCAGCCGCCCTGCCAGTTCTCCTGGTGGTGTGACGGCCAAAGCGACCGGCCGACCGAGACGCGCGCCTGGGACCTCGCCCGTCATCTCGCCGCAACGATCCTGGCGCATCCGCCGCGCGACACGACGCAGGGTGCCCTGTTCTTTCACAGCACCGGAATCGCGACGCCCTGGATCCGCCGGCGTGAGCGCACGGTGCGGATCGGACGGCATATCTTTTATCGATAGGCGGCTTCGGTCGCGATCGAAACGAGTTATGAACGTCGCCTCGCACTCTGCGACCTCCGTGTGGTAACTCATGGCTTGGCGCAATGGGTTGCCGGGCCCGCCGCCAATCACGCTGCTGGCCGCCGCGGAATAAACCTCGCCCCGGCGCGTCGAAGATCGTGCGGATCGTCGATCATCGTCAGGGAGCTCCGAACCATGGCCAAGCCTGCCCGTCGCGACCGCCAGGGTATTTCCGACAGCCGGGGCGGAGGCTCGGGCTGAGCGTCACAGAGCCTGGCCGAGCCGCGGCGGAGCGATGGCGGATCTGCCCGATCGTCAAGCAGCCCGCTTCGCGGTGCGCGTCGCGGCCCACATTCCGCGACTGCGCCGCTACGCCACTGCCTGGCTGCACAGCACGGCGGACGCCGACGACCTGGTTCAGGACTGTCTCGAACGCGCCCTTCGCCGGCGGGAAACCCTGCAGGATCCGGAGCGGCTCGGCGGCTGGCTGCTGGCGATCATGCACAATCTCCATCTTAGCAATCTGCGCCGCCATCGACGCCAGGGTGCCGCGGTCGCGCTTGAGAATCTGGCCGACGATCTCGCGCTCAGCGCGCCGCCTGAGGATCGCGGCGAGCTGCGCGACTTCATCCGGGCCATGACCACCTTGTCGGAAGATCACCGGCAGATTCTGCTCCTCGTGGGTCTCGAGGGCCTCACTTACCGGGAGATCGCCGAATTGCTGGACGTCCCGATCGGGACCGTGATGTCGCGCCTCGCGCGGGCCCGCGAGCGCCTGCGGATCGCGCTGGAAGGCGGCGAGGAGCAGGCCGTGCGGAGGGTCAGATGAGCGGCCCGGCCGAAGACTGGATCACCGAGGCGGAGCTGCACGCCCACCTCGACGGCGAGCTCGAGGCAGAGCGCTGTGCCGCCGTCGAATCGTTCCTCGCCCGCCATCCCGAGCTGGCGGCCCGGGCGCGCAGCTACCGTCGGCACACGACGCTGATCCGGCGCGCCTATGGGCCGCTGCTCGAGCGACCAATACCGCCCGAGATGGCGGCACTCGGAACGAGCCCCGCCGCCGCGCGGGCCCTTATAGGCTGGCGACACGTGGCGGCCGCTGCCGCCGCCTCGGTGCTCCTGCTCGCCGGCGGGGTCGGCACCGGGTGGTGGTTGCACGATCGCGCGGCACCGATCGCCCCACAGGAACCGGCTTTCGTTGTCGACGCCTTCAGCGCCCATCAGGTCTATGCGGTCGAGGTGCGCCACCCGGTCGAGGTCGGCGCCGATCAGACCGACCATCTCGCGGCCTGGCTGTCCCGCCGGCTCGGCTTCCCGCTGAGCGTCCCCAGTCTCACCGGCCAGGGCTTCGAGCTGGTCGGCGGCCGGCTGCTGCCCTCGACCATCGGGCCGGCGGCGCAGCTGATGTATCAGGATGCGAGCGGGCGTCGCCTGACGTGCTACATCCGAGCGAGCGCCGACCCGGAGGAGACCGCGTTCCGTTTCGCCCGCGAAGGCGGGCTCCTGGCCTTCTACTGGCGCGATCGGGGGCAGGCGTGGGCGCTGCTCGGCGAGCTGCCGCGCGATGAGTTGCTGCGCCTCGCCCATACCGTCTACCGGACCCTCGAGCGCTGACCATTTGCCGCAGGACGTAGCGGCAGGCTGGAATTCGGCGGCCGGCAAACCCATGACTCCCTGCACGTCCCCGAGGATCCTCGTCATGGCACTCATGCGTCATCTGGCCGGCATCGGCCTGATCGGCATCGCCCTCGGCTCGGCCAGCCTGGCCGGGGACGGGAACGTCACGACGCAGGAGCGGATCATCGAGCAGAAGCTCAACACGACCGAGAGCCGGGTGCGCAGCCAGTCGCAGGCGCCGATCCAACTCTTTCCGCCGGAGCTCGGATTCTCGACCGGCGCCAGGGGCTCGCCGTCGGTCGTCCCCTTCGGTAGCAGCGCGCTGCCCGGAAGCCGCGCTCTGTCCGGTCGGGAGCGCCAGATGGAGCGCGCTCAGATCCAGCGCGATCTCGAGGCGAGCCAGCAGGATCTGCGCACCCTCAAGACCCAGCGGCCCAATGCCCCGGGGATCCCTCTCCTCGAACGCCAGCTCGACCGATTGAACCGCCCCATCCCGCTCGGGCAACCTCAGCCGTCTTCGCTATGGTCGCCGGGACCGGGGAGCATCAGCCGCCCGGCCCGACGTCGAGCACGAGGTTGCCGATCACGCCCCGCTCCATCGCTTCATGTGCGGCGACCGCCTCGGCGAGCGGCAAGCGTTTGGCGATGTAATGGCGCAGCTCGCCCGCCTCGAGCCAGCGCGTGAGGTCGCCGATCGCCAAACCGCCCCATCCCGCTCGGGCAACCTCAGCCGTCTTCGCTATGGTCGCTGGGACCGGGGAGCATCAGCCGCCCGGCCCGACGTCGAGCACGAGGTTGCCGATCACGCCCCGCTCCATCGCTTCATGTGCGGCGACCGCCTCGGCGAGCGGGAAGCGTTTGGCGATGTAATGGCGCAGCTCGCCCGCCTCGAGCCAGCGCGTGAGGTCGCCGATCGCCTGCCGCTTGGCGGCCTCGGGCATCATGAACACCAGGACGAAGCGGACGGACGCGCTCTTGTAGGCGAGCGCGTAGAACGGCAGCTTCGGCTCCAGGTCCGCGTCCGAAGCGTAGGCCGCGATCACGCCGTTCGGCTTCAGGATCTCGAGGCTCTGGGGCAGATTGCCGCCGAACTCGACCTCGACGATCCGGTCGACCCCGCCGCCGTCGGGCAGATCGGCAATCCGCTGCACCACGTTCTCGGCCTTGTAGTTGAATACGTAGTCGGCCCCGGCGTCGGCGGCGATCTCGGCCTTCTGATCGCTGCTGACCGTGGTCAGGACGCGCGCCCCGCCGAGCTTGGCGAACTGGATCGCATAGGCGCCGACCGCACCCGCCCCACCCGTGACCAGCACCGTCTTTCCTTCGACCGGACCATCGGCGAACACCGCGCGGTGTGCAGTCAGCGCCGGAATGCCGAGGCAGGCGCCCTCGACGAAGCTGGTCCGCTCGGGCAGGCGCACCGCGCGCTCGGCCGGTACGGTCACGAACTCGACGGCGGTGCCACGCGGCCGCTGCCACTGCGCCTCGCAGACCCAGACGCGCTCGCCGGTCCGGCCGCGATCGACCCCATCGCCCACCGCGTCGATCACGCCCGCGCCGTCGAAGCCCGGGATCACCAGCGGGTCCTTGATCGTCTGCCCGCGCGCGCCGCGCCGCCGCTTGACGTCGATCGGATTGATCCCCGACGTCGCTAGCCGGACCCGAACCTCTCCCGGCCCCGGCACCGGCGTTTCAAGCTCACCGAACCGCAGGACCTCGGCGGCCTCACCGTTTCGCTCGTACCAGACTGCTTGCATGGCTCACCTCCGGCTCGACCAGCAGCTGTGACCCACCCGCCCAAACCTACACGGCATACACGGTATAAGTAATGATTGCGGCCCGTGAACCCATGCCCGAATCGAGAGGGCGAGATGGCACTTCGGCCGGCCACGCCGGAGTTCGCACAGCGCCGAGGACGTCATCGAGCTGTCATGGTCCGCCACTAGCGTCCGCGCCGGCTGCGGCTTCGACGAGGCGGGCATGCAGGATCGGTTGCTGTTCAGCTACGCATCGGCCGAAGATCCACTGCTTCGCCGGTTGACGGTTCGAACCATCGAGCGTCTGACCGGACAACCCCGCCTCAAGCGTATTTATCTCGATAATGTGCGCCGGCCGCACGCCGGCGAAAGCTTCTGGGCGGCTGCGGTGCGTCGACTGCAGCTGCGGGTCGACTACGATCCGGAGCGGCTCGCAGCGATTCCGGCGCACGGCCCCGTCGTGGTGGCCGCCAACCATCCGTTCGGGGTCCTCGACGGGCTGGTCATTGGCTATCTCATCGCCAAGGTCCGGACCGATTTCAAAGTCCTGACCCACAACGCCCTCTACCGCGCGTCCGAGATCCGGCCCTATCTGCTGCCGATCGATTTCGCCGGCACGGACGCGGCGACCGAGACCAATCTCCGGTCCCGGTCGAACGCCCTGGCGTGGTTGCGCCAGGGCGGGCTCCTGGTTGTGTTCCCTGCCGGTGAGGTCTCGACCGCCGCGGGGCCGTTCGTCAGGCGGGCGCTGGATTCGCCCTGGAAGCCATTCACCGCGCGGGCGATCGTCCAGACCCGCTCGACCGTCGTCCCTGTGTTCTTCGGCGGCCAGAACAGCCGGCTGTTCCAGATCGCGAGCCACGTCAGTCAGACTTTGCGCACCTCGCTCCTGTTCCACGAAGTGCGCAACAAGCTCGGACGCTCGGTCGAGGTCCGGATTGGTCGCCCGCTCCCCTACGACGAGGTCGCGCACCTGACCGATCGGCACGAACTGATCGAGCATTTGCGCAGCCGGACTTACGCGTTGGCGACCCCGCTGACCCTGGAAGGCCCCGGCGAACCGCGCCGACCGCCGAATGGTCGGCGGCTCCGCCTACCCAGGAGGCGCCGCAAAGATCGGCCGGGTCCGGTCGCGCCCGGCGAAACCCCGGCCGCCGGGTCACTCGGCGCGTCGGGTCAGATTGACCAGCGCCAGCAGTAGCACGGCCCCGATGACCGCCATCGCAAGATTGACCAGCCAGCCGCCATCCACGCCCAGCCCAAGCAGATCGCGAAGCTTGCCGCCGATGACCCCGCCGACGACGCCGACGACAATGTTGATCACCAGGCCGTGGCCGGCGCCCCGGATCAGGACGCCCGCGATCCAGCCGGCGATCCCGCCGGTGATGATGAGCGTCAGGACCTCCACCGGGTATCACAACGTCGTCGGCAGCGCCCTGACGCCGCCGACCATTGCGATCTGCCTGCCGCTCAGAAGCGCGTCAAGGACTTGTGCAGGGCGTCGATCTCGGCGCTGGCGACAACCGTGCCCTGATGCACGATTTCCTCGGGCGTGATTGGACGACCGTAGTAGGCCTCGTTCCAATCGTTCAGCGGTGCGAGATAGGCGCCATCGAGCCAGAAGCCGCCGAAGAGTCCCTTGCTCTTGGCGAAAGCATAGATGTCCTCGCCGAAATGGGCCGTGGTGCCGGCTCCGACCGCGGCTCCAAGGCGGGCCACCGCAACCCCCGCGTCGGCGCCGAACTTGATGCCGTACGCGAGCAGCTTGTCGACGGCGCCTTCGTTCATGATCGTCAGGACCAGATCGGAGCTCTGGCCGCCGAACTGCAGCCCGATACTGCCGCCGTACAGCGCATAGAAGGCTGGTTGTCCCCACCCGCCGCTCTGCGGGTCGCGCACCAACAGGACGCCGATGCCGTGCTCGACACCGAAGAAGAAGCTGGCCTTGAGCAGTTCGGGAATGATCAGAACGGCGTACGCGTTCTGGACATAGACCCGCATGTCCTTGAAACTGGGGTCGTCCAGAAAGGAGTCGAGCGCGAGGCGGGCGCGTTCCACGACTCGCTGCTGACCGTCGGTCTTGGCCTCGGCCGGTGGCCCGACGACGGCCATCAGCGCCAGTGCCAGCACCACCATCATGCGCTTGGCAGACTCGACCATGCTTCTCGCCCCCTTCTTGTCCGGGCCCGCGCCAGATCCCAAATGCACGCCGCGTTCCTGTACGTTAGAATAAGCTATCGTGTTTTGTCAAGAGATCGGTATAACTGATTGATCAACATGAATCTCTACTTGATTGAACCGCGCATCAACTGAGGAGCCGACCGGTGAAGCGTGCCGCCATCGCCGCCGGGCTGATCCTGGTCATCCTGGTGGCCGGCGTCGTCGCGGCACTGCTCTGGTTCCCCGCACCCCTGCTGCGGGCCAGCCTCCGGGCGGCGGGCGTCGAGGCGGTCGCGTTCGACAAGCTGCAGCTCGGATCGAACGGAGTCGAGCTCACCGGGCTGCGCCTGGGAGCGAGCGCAAATCAGCGCCTGGCGCGATTGCAGATTCACTACCACCCCACGGATCTGCTCCGGGGTCGGATCGATCGGATCGATCTCGAGGGGCTCGATCTCAGCGGCCGGATTGCCGACGGCGGAATCGAGCTCGACGGGTGGCGGACGGGCTCAGGCACATCGGGCGGCGCGTTTGACCTGGCCGCGCTGCCGAGGCCCGAGCAGATCGTGCTGCGCGCGGCGAAGATCCGGCTGGCCACGCCCTGGGGCGAGCTGGAGATGCCGCTTTCGGGCGAGTTCCGGGCGGCGGGCTCGCATGCCGAGTTCAATCTCGAGGTCGCCGGCGCCCGCTTCGCCAACGACGCCGGCAGGCTGGATGCCGATCTCGACCTCCGTGGTCAGCTGGCGCTCGATGGAGCCATCACTCTCCGGAACGTCAATACCGAAGGCCGCCTCGACATCACTGCAGAGGACTTTGCCCTGGCCGATCTTGCGGACGGCATCGACGGCAAGACCGGCATCACCTTCCGGCTGTCCGACGGCGGCTTCAGCGCGGAGATTGGGCGAGGCGAGATCAAGGTCGCGTCGCTCGCGCCGAAGCTCGCCGTCCTCGAAGAGCCCCTCCCGGCGCCCTGGCGGATTGAGGTCGGGGAGCCAGTCCACCTCACCGGCCACCTCGTCGATGACGGGGTGACGGTCCGGGCCGATGTGAAGCTTGATCTCGGCACCGCCGGGGCGGCCCGCGTCGGCGCCGCGCTCCAGGCCACCGTCGAGCTCGATGACGCGGGGCGTTTTCGTCGCCTGTCGTCGAGCGAGGCGACGCTCTCGTTCAGCGAACTGGACTGGCCTGACGTCAGGCTCGAGCGGGGCCAGATCGGGATCACCGCGGACGGCACGCCCGGACGGTGGCAGGGCGCGATCGATCTCGACCTCGCAGGCGACGGCCAACCGACGTCCGACCTGTCGGTCCGGGGAGCCAACCTTCGCCACAGCCTCGCGGCCAGCTTTGCTGACGATCAACTGACCCTTTCGGCCAGAGACACCGGTGCCCTGCGCCTCGAGCAGGTCACCTCCGGCGGCCATGCCCGGGCGGGCCCGCTCGTCTGGCGGCTCGAGCCGGGCGACCAGCCGCTCCTCGTGGTCAGCCCGGCCGCGGACGGTGCGCTGCATTGGCAAAGCATTCTGAAGGCGCAGAGCGATGCCTTCGACCTGACTAGCGGGGACGGTGGGGACACGCGTCGCGCGCGCGCCGAGGTTCCCGATCTGGCCCTCTCGCTGAGCGGCGACGCCGGTGGCCTGACCGACGGCCACCTCAACCTCGCCGGCGCCCGGCTCAACCTGCCGGACTACCAGCTGACGCTCGAGGGCATCGCGACCGAGCTTGGACTGGCGGCGCACGGTCTGGCGCCGGATCAGGCGATTCCGCTCACGATCGCCACCATCAGCCAGGGCGGTAAGCCGAGCTGGTTTGCGCCGCTCGCATTGAGCGGCACCCTGCAACCGGGCGCGGAGCAGGTCGCTTTCGAGGCCGAGATCACTCGTCCGGCGGACGGGGTTGCTCTGACCGTTCGCGGCCACCATGACCCGATCCGTGGGCGGGGCGGCGCTGAGATCGAGCTGGCACCGCTCACTTTTGCATCGGGCGCGCTTCAGCCCGGGCGCCTTGCGCCGGCGCTGGCTGGTCTGCTCAACGAGGTGAGCGGCACGCTCGCGCTGAATGGCGCCGTCAGCTGGGGCAGCGGCGCCACGCTCGGCGCCGATCTGTCACTGCTCGTCGACAATCTGGCCTTCACTGCGGGGCCGGCCCGCTTCCAGCAGGTCGACGGCGTCGTCCACTTCGACCGGCTCTGGCCGTTGACGACGCCGCCCGGGCAGCAGCTCGCGATCGGGCTGCTCGACCTCGGCCTGCCCTTGACCAGCGGGCTCGCCGCCTTCCAGCTGCAGCCCGACCGTAGGGTCGCGATCGAGCAGCTGCGCTGGCGCTTTGCGGGCGGCACAGTCCGGGCAGAGCCATTCAGTGTCGGTTCAGGGACATCGGATATAACTGTGACCCTGAACGCGGAGCAGCTCGATCTCGGTCAGCTGTTCGCGCTGACGCGGTTGGACGGTCTGAGCGGCGCGGGCACGATCCACGGCAGGCTGCCGGTGCGGATCTCGGGCAGCGAAGCGGTGATCGAAGGTGGCGAGCTCGAGACCGATCGGCCGGGCTGGCTCCGCTATCGACCCGCCGCGGCGCCGGGCGCTCTGCAGGCGGGCGGCGAGAACGTCAGCTTATTGCTGCAGGCGCTGGAAAACTTCCACTATGAGGCGCTCAGGATCACACTCGATGGCCGAACCGATGCCGACATGGCGATCGGCCTGCACGTCCGGGGCGCCAATCCGGAGCTCTATGGCGGCTATCCGATCGAGTTCGACCTCAACCTCGAGGGCGAGCTCGCCAACATCCTGCGCAGCGGGCTGGCCAGCTATCAGATTCCCGAGCGCATCCGCGAGCAGATGCAGAGCTTCGGTCGCCACTAGCCTGCTCCTCCTGGTCCTGGCGCTCGCGGGCTGCACCCCGACCGTGAAGGTTGAGGCACCAAAGGACCCGATCGTGATCAACCTCAACGTCAAGATCGAACAGGAAGTGCGGGTCAAGGTCGAGAAGGACGTCGACAACCTGCTGCAAGACAACCCGAACCTGTTCTAGGAGCCGAGACCATGATGTCGGTTGTGCGACTTGCCGCTGTTGTCCTCGTCGCTCTTGGCCTCTGGGCGGCGCCGGCGGAGGCGGCCTCGCTGGATCAGGCCAAGGCGGCGGGCCAGGTGGGCGAGCGGATCGATGGCTATGTGGGCGTCGTGGATGCGGGCGCGCCGGGCGACGTCAAGGCGCTCGTCGAGCAGATCAACGCCGAGCGCAAGGCGAAATACGCCGAGATCGCCCAAAAGCAGGGCGCGCCGGTTGCCGCGGTCGCCCAGATCGCCGGCAAGAAGCTGATCGAGCGCGCGCCCAAGGGCCAGTACATCATGGGCACCAACGGCCAGTGGCAGAAGAAGTGAGTCTAGCCGAGTTCACGCCGTGTGAATTTCCCCTGGAAAGTTCGGCTCAGCTGAACTAGCATGCATCCCTGTCTTACATGTTTGACAAAGGTGGTGTGATGGCAACCTCAGAGGCGACGCTCGCGGTGCGGTTGCCCCAAGAGCTGGCCGACGAGCTTGACGAGCTGGCCCGGGAAACCGGCCGTAGCAAGAGCTACTATGCCAGGCAGGCCATCATCGAGTTCCTCGAGGACCGCGCCGATTATCTGCATGCCGTCGCCGTCCTCGAGCGCGAAAGAGGCCAGCCACGGCTCACTCTCGAGCAGGTCAAGAAAGAGCTTGGCCTGGACGATTGAATTTGGTCCAAACGCCCGCAGCGAGCTGCGGCGGCTCGACCGGTCCGTTCAACGTCGGATCATCCAGTTTCTCGAACAACGGGTGATCGCCATCGATGACCCGCGCCAGCTTGGCAAACCGCTGCGCGGCGACAAGGGCGAATTCTGGTCCTATCGTGTCGGCGACTATCGGATCATCTGCACGATCGAAGATCAGCGTTTGGTCGTCGTGGTCGTCTCGGTCGGCCATCGCCGCGAGGTCTACCGTTAGGGCCGGACCGCTGCGCGAGTTCAGGTCTTCTCCAGATCCCAGATCAACACGGCCGGCAGACCAACCCAGGCCGCGCGGTTGGCCTCGGGCAGGCGCTCGGCCGCGACGGTCACCGCCGCCTCGGGGGTGAGCTGCGGTTCGTGACAGCTGCGAACGCGGAGCCCGGCCGCCGCAGCCGCTTGGCAATAGGCCGAGGGCAGGTGGGGGTGCAGCCGCATGAAACCTGCGCCGCCGCTCGCCGTCCGGAACTGCGCCTGCCAGCCGAGGAGCACGATGAACGGGTGGACGTCGCTGATGATCACCCGGCCGCCGGGACGGACGACCCGCGCGAGCTCCGCCACGGCCTTGTCCACCTCGGGCAGATGCACCATCGCCAAGGCGCAGACCGCGACATCGACGGATGCGGGCTCCAGCGGCAGCGCTTCGAGGTCTCCTTCACGAAACTCGCTCTCTGGGAGCTTCCGGCGCGCCTTCGCCAGCATCGCCGGGGAACGATCCACGCCGATGATCCGGTGCCCGCGCGACTCGAGGTACGCGCTGTAACGGCCGGTTCCACACGCTGCGTCGAGCACGGCCGAGGCCGGTAGCGGATCGAGCAGCCCGTGCATGGTCGGCTCCTCGATCGGGAAAAGGCGAAGCGGCTGATCGTAGGTCTCCGACCAGAGCCCATAGCCCTCGGCGATGTCGTACTCGGGCGCCTCGAGCGGAGCGGCAAGCTCGGGCGCCTCATCGAGGCGCTCGAGCAACGTGCGCATCTCGCCTACGCGCGCGCGGCGCGCCACGGCATCATCGCCAAATGCAAGGCGCAGCAACGCCAGCCCTTCGATCCCGAGCAGCAGCTCACCGAGAGCCGGTTTCGCGCTCATCGGTCACCCCGAGGGTCCGCCCAGAGGCGTTGGGTCCAATCGTCACCTTACGCTCATATCCCTCGTCGAGAACGAGCGGCAAGCGCATCCCTCGTCTCGGTCGGTCGTCGCCGCGAGATCCGGCGCGCCGGGCGGGCCGCCCGCTCCCCCCTGATCCCCGGGCGCAGCGATTGGTTGGCTCAGGGCGTCGTACAGTGGCCCTCGAAGTCGATGTAGACGTAGCTGCCGGCTTCGAGGCTGCCGATCCGCTCGCCGCGATAGTGGCCCTCGCCCTTGAGCCCGGCGAAGCGGCCGCTGCCGCCGACGCAGTGGAATGTCCCCTCAACCACGGTCCGGCCGCCGCCCTCGACCTTGGTCACGCCCTGATACTTCTCGACGCTGGTCGAGCCGTCGTCAAAGTAGTGCACGACGTAGCCCGTATGCGGGCCGGTGCCGTTGACCAGATCGAAGGTCGCCGAGTTGACGTGGCTCGCAATCTCGCCGCTCGCGAAGAAGGTCAGCCCCTTGAACTCGACCACGCCGACGACATGCCCGGCGACGTCGCCGACCTCGACCTGATGGACCGCGGTGGTATTCTGGACCCGCCGACCGTTACCCAGATCGTCAGCAGGCGACGCCGTGAGCGCCATCATGCCGGTGCCGCAGGCGGTGATCATACGTGCCAGATTGCGCATGGTCTTATTCCACTCTGAGCCGATCGGTTCGAAGCAGAAAGATGCTCTATCGCGTCCACGACGGCCACTCGGGCAGGGCCCGTAGGGAGGATGTAAGCGCCCGGTCGACTCTCTTGCGGCCGCGCGATTCCTCCAGGGACCGAGCGGGCCGTGGAGGCGAGACTGGCAACCCGGCGGCGACTCCTTACGTTCCAGACATGGAGCGCCCGGTCGTCTGCTCGCCAGAGCGCCACCGCCAGTAACCGGAGCCTTGGTCGTGACCGCCAGCCCTACCCTCGCCGCGCTCGCGCTCGCCCTGCTCGGGACGCTCGCGGGCTGCGCGTCCGGGCCGAAGCCTATCCTCTATCCCAACGAACGGCTGAAGGCGGTCGGTCAGGCGCAGGCCGATCAGGACATCGCCGAGTGCCGCGACATGGCCGCCAATGCCGGCGCCTCGGCCGGCTCGGGCAAGGCCGGACGCGCAGCGGGCAGCACGGCGGCCGGCGGTGCGATCGGCGGCGCCACCGGCGCGGTCGGCGGCGCAATCCTGGGC
>JBKPDM010000030.1:0-5958 GCA_046727895.1 Pseudomonadota bacterium
TGCTGTGCGGCTGCCGCTCGCTGCACTGAGAGGCACCCCTGACCCTAGCGCCGACTCGCCCGCAAACCTGTGAGCCAGCTCACAGTCGGCGATTTTTTTGGGGGGTGCGCAGAGCCGCTCTGACAGGGGCCGAACGAGCACGCGGGTACGGCGCTCGGGTGGCATGGGGCTGGCCGCCGCGGTCGTGGGAATGCTATGCTTACCAGAACGTTAAGAAAGCCATGGCGCGCGGGAGGGAAGAATGTCGCCGCGTGGTTTGGTGGGCCTGCTGGTGGGCGCGACGTTGCCTCTGACGCTCGGCGCCTGCGGCACGCCGCCGACCGCGCCCTTGGCTCCTCTCGATCAGGCGACCGTCTTGATCGAGCACGCCAAGGGTCACGGCACCGGCATCATCGTCGGCCCGCACGCGGTCCTGACCGCCTATCACGTCGTCCAGGAGGCGCCCCTCGAGGTCACCTTCTTTAACGGACCTGCGGTCGACGGCCAGGTCAGCTGGTACGATGAAGGGCTCGATCTGGCCCTGGTCGACGTCGCGGTACCGGCGGGTTACCCGACCACGGAGCTGTCCTGCGGCGATCTGCGCGCCGGCCAGCATCTGATCTCGATCGGCCATCCGACGCACTCCCGCTGGGTCGCGGTCGGCGGGGATCTGCCCACCACGAAGGGCGTCGCCGCCGGTCGGCTGGTGCCACTCGGCTTTCCGATCGGCCTCGGCACCTCAGGCGGGCCCGTGTTCGACGATTCGGGCCGCGTGGTCGGGATCACGCTCGCCATCCTCGCCGAGCGCAACTCGGCAAGCGCCGCATTCGACCGCTACAAAGACACGGGCATCGGGCTGATGCTGCCCGCGAAAGATTTTTGCGACACACTGGGCATGGTCCACTGAGCCGCGCGGTTCGCCCGGCCGGCCGTCGCGAACCGAGGGGTGGCGACTCGAGAGTCCGACGCTTCGACCGGCGGCAACCTTCGGCGTAGCCGGAGATCGCGGGTCGGCTGTTGACGCCCCGAACTCAGCCAGCAATCATGCGCCGCCGCATGGTCCCGATTCCGGTCGTTCGCGCGCAGCGAATGCCGCCCGCAGGGTTGTCGGCCCGGCATCGTCGTCACAGTTTACCGGCAGCATCGTGGTTTGGGTGTCGCCCGGTGATCGAAGCGTGGAGGCAACCCGCTCGCGGCGCAGCGGATTTGGGCAGAGGGATGGCCAACCATGACGACCGCGTCCTCGATCGACGATCTCTGCATCAATACGATCCGCACCTTGTCCATGGACGCGGTGCAGCAGGCGAAATCGGGCCATCCCGGGACGCCGATGGCGATGGCGCCGGTCGTCTACACCCTCTGGCAGCGCTTTCTGCGCTTCGACCCCGAGGATCCGATCTGGCCGAACCGCGACCGCTTCGTGCTCTCGATCGGGCACGCCTCGATGCTGCTCTATTCGATGCTGCACCTGACCGGGGTGCGGGCGGTCGATGCCGACTACGAGCGCCTCGGCGAACCCTCGGTGACCCTCGACGACATCAGGCACTTCCGCCAGCTCGACAGCAAGTGCCCGGGCCATCCGGAGTACCACTGGACCTCAGGCGTGGAGACCACGACCGGGCCGCTCGGCCAGGGCTGCGGCAACAGCGTCGGCATGGCGATCGGCGCGCGCTGGCTCGCGCGCCATTTCAACCGGCCCGACTTCACCATGTTCGATTACAACGTCTTCGCGCTGTGCGGCGACGGCGACATGATGGAGGGTGTCGCGAGCGAGGCGGCATCGATCGCCGGCCATCTCCAGCTCGCCAACCTCTGCTGGATTTACGACAGCAACCGGGTCTCGATCGAGGGGCATACGTCCATCACGTTCACCGAAGACGTCGCGGCCCGCTTCATGGGCTACGGCTGGAACGTGATGCGCGTCGGCGATGCCAACGATACCGACCGGATCGCCCGCGCGATCGACATCTTCCGGCGGACCGATGATCGTCCGACCATGATCATCATCGATAGCCACATCGGCTATGGCGCGCCGCACAAGCAGGACACCAGCGCCGCGCACGGCGAGCCGCTCGGCGACGACGAGGTCCGCCTCGCCAAGCGGAGCTACGGGTGGCCCGAGGATGCGCAGTTTCTGGTCCCGGACGGGGTGTACGACCATTTCAGGGCCGGCATCGGTCGGCGCGGTCGTGAGCTGCGCGAGGCCTGGCTCGCGCGCTTCGAGGACTACCGCCGCGCCCATCCCGAGCTCGCGGACCGCCTCGAGCGCATGCAGCGCCGCGAGCTGCCGGATGGCTGGGATGCCGGTCTGACGAGCTTCCCGGCCGACGAGAAGGGTATTGCCAGCCGCGAGAGCTCGGCCAAGGTGCTGAACGCGATCGCAGAGCGCTATCCCTGGCTGATCGGCGGCGCTGCCGATCTCGCGCCCTCGACCAAGACGCACCTGAGCTTCGAGGGTGCGGGCGACCTGGAGCCGGATGACCCCGGCGGGCGCAACCTGCATTTCGGCGTGCGCGAGCATGCCATGGGCGCGATCGTGAACGGCCTGGCGCTGTCCAAGATCCGTGCCTACGGGTCCGGCTTCCTGATCTTCAGCGACTACATGAAGCCGCCGATCCGCCTCGCTGCGCTCATGGAGCTGCCGTCGATCTTCATTTTCACCCACGATTCGATCGGCGTCGGCGAAGACGGGCCGACCCATCAGCCGGTCGAGCAGCTGATCGGGCTGCGCGCGATTCCCGGCCTCATCACACTCCGTCCGGCCGACGCCAACGAGGTCGTCGAGGCGTGGCGGGTGATCGTCGCTCTGAAGCACCAGCCCGCCTGCCTGATCCTGAGCCGCCAGGCGCTGCCGACCTTCGACCGCTCGCGCTACGCGCCGGCGTCGGGTCTGGCGCGCGGCGCCTACGTCCTGGCCGATGCCCGCGATGGCCGGCCCGAGGTCATTCTGATCGGCACCGGCAGCGAGGTGCAGCTCTGCCTCAGGGTCTACGAGGAGCTCACGCGCCAAGGGATCCCGGCGCGGGTGGTCAGCATGCCGTCGTGGGAGCTGTTCGAGCACCAGGATCAGGCCTACTGGGACACGGTCCTGCCGCCCGAGGTGAGCGCGCGCGTGTCGGTCGAGCAGGCGTCGGTGATCGGCTGGGACCGCTATGTCGGCCGGATCGGCGCCAAGATCGGTATGAACACCTTCGGCTCGTCGGCGCCGCTCAAGGACCTGCTCGGCAAATTCGGCTTCACGCCCGATCGGGTCCTCGCGGCCGCCAAGGAACAGCTCGCCCGGGCCAGGCGGGCGTGAACCCGCGGGGGCTGGACGGGGAAGCCGCGCCCGTCCGCCCGCACATCCGTGTTGGGGAGGGGCAGCGATGCAGCTCGGAGTAGTCGGTCTCGGTCGAATGGGCTCCAACATGGTGCGCCGGCTCATGCGCGGCGGCCACGAGTGCGTCGTGTACGATCTCAACGCCGACACGGTGCGCGGGCTCGCAGGCGAGGGGGCGAGCGCAAGTCACAGTCTCGAACACCTCGTCGGGCAGCTCACCAAGCCGCGCGCCGTCTGGGTGATGCTGCCCGCCGGCACGGTCACCGAGCGCACGGTCG
Source organism: Pseudomonadota bacterium (assembly GCA_046727895.1). Lineage (GTDB taxonomy): Bacteria > Pseudomonadota > Alphaproteobacteria > Geminicoccales > Geminicoccaceae > DATAOG01. The sequence goes on from JBKPDM010000030.1 coordinate 3,577, forward strand.
TGCAGCTCGGCGAGCTCCTGGCTTCGGGCGACGTCGTCATTGACGGCGGCAATTCCTACTTCAAGGACGACATCCGCCGGGCTCAGGCCCTGAAGCCGAAGGGCCTCCACTACGTCGACGTCGGCACCTCGGGCGGCATCTGGGGAATCGAGCGGGGCTATTGCATGATGATCGGCGGCGACAAGGAGGTGGTCGACCGACTCGATCCCATCCTGAACACGCTCGCCCCCGGCCTCGGTGACATCCCGCGCACGCCGCACCGCGAGGGCCGCGATTCGCGCCCGGAGCAAGGTTATCTCTACGCCGGGCCGACCGGGGCCGGCCACTTCGTCAAGATGGTCCACAACGGTATCGAGTACGGCCTGATGCAGGCCTATGCCGAGGGCTTCGAGATCATCAAGCACGCCGCCTCGGAAATGCTTCCCGCCGAGCAGCGCTTCGAGATCAATCTCGGCGACGTCGCGGAGGTCTGGCGACGCGGCAGCGTGATCTCGTCCTGGCTGCTCGATCTCGCCGCCGCGGGCCTGGCCCAGGATGAGGCGCTCTCGGGGTTCACCGGCTACGTGCAGGACTCGGGCGAGGGCCGCTGGACGCTTTTGGCCGCGATCGAGGAGGCGGTCCCGGCCGAGGTGCTGTCCGCCGCGCTCTATGCGCGCTTCCGCTCGCGTGAGGGCGAGCACACCTTCGGCGAAAAGCTGCTCTCGGCGATGCGCAAAGGCTTCGGCGGCCACGTCGAGCCCAAGCGTACCGGTTGAGATCGCCGAGAACCGGCAGCCGCGGAGGTCAGGCCGCAGCGGTCGCGACGAAGACTTCCTCACCGGTGCCGAGCGGCAGCGGCGCGGGCCGCTCGCACGGGCTCTCGATCATGACGTGGCGGCCCTCGACCGAGGAGCGCTCGAACGCGTCCATCACCTCGAGGACATGCAGGGCGAGATCGCCGCTCGCCCGATGCGGCCGGCCCTGGCGCAGCGCCGCCCCCATGTCGAGCAGCCCGATGATCCGATAGTCGGCGACCTCTGCGCCGCTGCGCAGCGTGCGGTTCGGGGTGCCGAACGGATGGCCTGAAATGTCCAGCGGCCGCCAGTCGGAGTCGCGCTCGGTGACCATCACCTCGCCGCCGAAAAAGTTCGGGTCGGGCACCAGCATGCTGCCCTCGGTGCCGTAGATCTCGAACGGCAGGCGCCGGTGCTTCCAGACGTCCCACGACGCGCTGAGCGACACGTTGGCGCCGCTCGCGAAAGCGAGGACGCCGTTGACCGTGGTCGGCACCTCGACCTCGATCACCTGGCCTCTGCGCGGCTCGCTGGTCACGGTGCGCGAGGGGCTCGCCGTCGAGGCCTGAGCGGTGACCCGCGCGACCGGGCCCAGGAGGTTGACCAGCTGGGTCACGTAGTAGGGGCCGATGTCGTGGATCGGACCGCCGCCGCGCTTGAAGAAGAACTCCGGGTTCGGGTGCCAGTGCTCCATGCCGTGCGAGAGCACGCTCGCCGCACCGGCGACCGGACGCCCGATGCGCCCGGCGTCGATCGCGCGCCGGCAGGCCTGATGGGCGGCGCCCAAGAAGGTGTCGGGCGCGCAGCCGACGCGCACGCCCCGGCCCGCCGCAGCCAGCATCAGCGCCTGCGCCTCGGTGAACCGCGCGGCGAGCGGCTTCTCCGAGTAGACGTGCTTGCCGGCGGTGATGATCTGCCGGCTCACCGGGCCGTGCGCCAGCGGCACGGTGAGGTTGATCACGATCTCGATCTCCGGGTCGGCGAGCAGCGCATCGACCGGAACCGCTTCGGCACCGAACTCATCGGCCCTGGCCGCGGCCGCCTCGGGCAGCATGTCGGCGCAGGATTTCACCCGGATCAGCTCCGAGCGTGCCGCGCCCTTGAAGTACGCTTCGCTGATGACGCCGCAGCCGATGATGCCGATGACGAGGGGTTCCATGGCGGCCTCACACTGCCATACCGCTCAGGAATTCGAAGCTGGCGCGGGCGGTGCGCGCCGGGTCCTTGGGCTTGTCGTGCTCGACCACCATCCATCGGGCGCCCGCCTCGCGGCAGGCCTGCCAGAGATCGCGCCAGTCGAGCACACCCGACCCCACGTCGGCCCAGCCGTCCTCGTCCCGGTTCTGCCCGGCGGGTGCGAGGTCCTTGACGTGGGCGGCGGTCAACCGGCTGCGATAGCGCTTCAGCCACGTCTTCGGGTCGGCCTCGCCGCGGACCAGCCAGGCCACGTCCGCCTCCCAGGTGAGCGGGCTGCCTTCGGCAGCCTCGAAGATCAGCTCCAGGGCCGTCTTGGGGCCTTCCTTGGGCTTCAGCTCCCAGTGGTGGTTGTGGTAGCCGAGCTCGATCCCCTGTCCGCGCAGCCGCTCGGACATCTCGCCCAGCTCGCGCC
>JBKPDM010000031.1:0-3445 GCA_046727895.1 Pseudomonadota bacterium
AAATGACACTCTTAATGAGGCAACTGAATGGTGGTTATATAATTGTCTTTATTTGTCCGAAGATGCTTGTAATTCCTTCGTGCGCATGATTTCGTCCGTGCGAATGCACAAGATTTTTCTTGAAACGAAACAAGATTCAGAAGAATGGACCAAGCGAGTGATAGAAAATTGGGATCTCATTACAGAGACGGGTCAAATCATAATCAAATCGTCATATAGTCATATTTCTGACGACGTTATACAGGAACTAGGCCCCCCCAATCCTTATGGCGCCAGCGAGAAGCCTGGTAAATGAGCCTCGCTCCCTTGCCAGGATACTACCGCGGGGGGAAAAGGTATCAGGAACTTTTTCCAGACGAACCCACATCTCCAAGAAGGACTGTGACCGCCCAGCTGTGGTCGGCGAGCCGCAGGCGGCCGTGGATGACCGACCTCCTCGCGACGGGCGATGCGGAGCTTCACGAGACGTCCCGGAAGCCGCCTCGGCCCGCCCGGTCGCGCCGATCGAGACGCCCGCGCCGACGATCGCGATCGTCTGCTTGCGCGCGATCTGGTCCCGGAGGTCGTCGACCAGCACCTGGTTCATCCGGGGTGGCCTAAAGAGGCTCTCTCCGACATCTGCCACCGGATGCATGTTTTCGATTGACCAAACGCAGGCGGAGGAGGAGCTTTTCGGGTTCCAATCGAGCCCATCCGGGGAATGTCGGCTCAGGATTGCAACCCTCTATACGGGGAGGGCAGATGATCAGATCTCTCGTAGCCGCGGTTGCTGCGTGCACGCTTCTGGTCGGCCCCGGCATCGCCAGCGCGGACCAGCTCATCGAGGCGGCGCAAAGTGGCGACGTTGAGCTGGTCCGGCAGCTTATCGACGGCGGCGCGGACCTAAACAAGCAGGGAAGGTTCGGAGCGGCGCTGCATCGGGCGTTGGCGACGCGCCATGACGACGTCGTGGCGCTGCTCGTGGTGCGCGGCGCCGACGTCAACGTTGCGAACCGGCTGGCCGGCACACCCCTGCACGTGGCTGCCGGGACCGGAAACGAGGCCATGGTGCTCCTGCTGCTAGAGCACGGGGCGAGCCTGACCGTGGCCAGGGGTTCCGATGGCTACACGCCGCTGCACGTGGCCGCCGAAGCGGGGCGCACCCGGGTCGTCCGACTGCTCCTCGACCGTGGCGCAGACGTCAACTGGCTGACCCACGGGCAGGTCGGGGCTCCGGCGCTGCACCTGGCGGAGCTGCGCGGCCACACCGAGGTGGCACAAATGCTGCGGGAGGGCGGCGCGACGGCGCCGCCGGTCGAGCCGATCGCGACCCTCATGGCTGCGGCGAGCGCCGAGCGAGGGCAAGTGGTCGCGAGGAATTGTACGTCCTGTCACGCGGTCGACCGCGCGGCCAAGTGGCCCACGGTCGGGCCAATGCTCTGGGGAGTAGTTGGCCGCGCACCGGCATCGTTGCCCGGTTTCGAGTACTCCTCTGCGTTGCAACGGCTCGGCGGGGTGTGGGACGAGGAGGCGCTCAACGCGTTCGTCGCCCATCCGCTGGCCACGGCTCCCGGCACCCGCATGCAGTTCGAGGGGCTCGCGAATGCTGAGGAGCGAGCGGACCTGATTGCGTACCTGCGCACGCTAAGCGATGCCCCTTCGCCGGCGCCTCGGTAGCCGGACGCGGCCTCAGCATCCCCCGTAGGCGTTATACGTGCTTGGACCTCTCCGGCCTACCTCTCGACAGCGAACTGAAGCTTGCCGGTTTATACGTGTTAGCCGCTTCGGCTTCAGTCAGGGAGGCCAAAATCGGCTCGAATTCGCTTTACGGCGCCCGCGCCGCCATAGCGCGCTTCGAGCGGCTGCGCATCAGCTTCGACGTGGCTGGCCATGCCGAGGCGGTTGGAATGCGTCACATGACGCAGAAGTGACGCATCAACACGGCGTCGGTCGCATCGCTCGGGTTGATCCGCTTACTTCGGAATGATTGCTCGGGCGCGTCGCGCGGGTGGCGCAGCGCGGCTTAGACTTGTCAAGGGAATTTTCTACTTGGGCTCGACTGATCAATATGTTCAACATTTTTCATTGTGTGGAATTTGTTACAGTAGAACGTGCTACACTTTTGCGCCATCGATGCGACAGTTATGCGACAGTTGAAGTCAAAATTAAGTCATGTTGAAGCATCAGCCTCGATCAACATTTGAAGGTTGACTGGCAATCATCTTGCAGACCAAGCGCAGGATTGGGCCGGATCTGGCAGGCCCGCAGATCTGGCGGAGATCTGGTGCAGGTGATGGCGGGCAGGGACTGGCTCAGGGCGCTTCTTGGGGCGCGCTCGGGGTGGGCGAGGGGGCGAGGCCGAGCGCCTTCTCGATCACGAACAGGAAGGTGATCAGGCCGCCCGCCGGGATCGCCGTGTAGACCACGCCGACCCGGATGTACTGGAACTCGGGATAGCTCTGGAAGAGGGTCTTCTCGACCAGGCTCACGCCGTACCAGACCATGAACAGGCTGATCGCGGCCATCAGGAGGAGGACCAGAAGGTCAGGGACCCAGCGGGTCGCCGGCGGCCAGCGGCGCGTGACCATGTCGAGGGCGATGTGAGCGTTCGCCCGGTAGCAGGCGGCGCCGCCGTAGAAGGTCACCTGGATGGCGAGAAAGATCGCGATCGGCTCGGGCCAGAAGGAGCCCTGGCCCAGGACGTAGCGGGTGAACACGCCCCAGGCGATGATCACCGACTGGGTGGCGATGCCGGCGCCCGCGATCAGCATGCAGAGCAGATAGAGCACATCCATCGCGCGCCGGTAGGCGGCCTTCATCGCGCTCCATCCGGGCAGAGAAGGGCCGGCAGGATCATGCGATCGCGCCGGCCCCCCATAGTCGGCACGGGTGGGATCGGCGCTAGGTCTTCGGCGCGAACGCCTCGATCTGCTTCATCAGATCGCCGTACTTCTCGCCGAACTTGTCGCGCACCGGCTGGGTCGCGTCGATGAACGGCTGCTTGTCGACCTCGGTGGTGATCTCGGCGCCCTGTGCCTTCAGCTGCTCGAGCGACTGCTGCTCCATCTTGGCCCAGAGCTCGCGCTCCTTGTAGACGGCGAGGACCGCGGCCTTGCGGATCAGCTGCTGATCGACCGTATCGAGCGTGTCCCAGACCTGCTTCGAGAACACGAAGATCTCGGGCACGATCAGGTGCTCATCGAGCGTATAGTACTTGGCGACCTCGAAGTGGTTCTGGGTGGCATAGCTCGGCGGGTTGTTCTCGGCGCCGTCGACCACCCCGGTCTGCAGCGCCGTGTACAGCTCGTTGAAGGCGATCGGGATGCCGTCGGCGCCGAGCGCGCTCGCCATGTCGACGAAGATCGGGTTCTGCATCACCCGGATCTTCAGGCCTTTGAGATCGGCGACCGTCTTGATCGGGTGCTGACTGTTGTAGAAGGAGCGCGAGCCGGCATCCATGTAGCCG
>JBKPDM010000032.1:0-14962 GCA_046727895.1 Pseudomonadota bacterium
TCAGTGGCTTGACGCCAAAGTCTACCCGAAGCCGCTGGAGACCGGCCGCGGAAAAACGCTGATTCGCACAATTATTTCAGCACGTTAGGCTTTATGGACGGGCACTAGCCTAGAGCTTTTCATAGCCCTGACTACTGCTTCGGGGCTTCCAGCAGCTCGCGGGCCTGATTCGTTAGCGACGGATTGGCTGTAACGATATAGTATAAAGCGAGCGCGAGAAGTGCAAAAGGAATGCGGCGACAATGCCCGCTGCAACATTGATGCCGAACGCTCGGAAACCGCTAGTGAAGCGCTGTATCTCGGATAGGATCGATTGATCCACGGCCTCTTTGCGCTGTCGCAAAATTTCCCGCTCAAGAAACGCTCTTGCCGCCAGTCCGAAGCTCTCAAGCGCTTCGTCTCGAATGCGCTTCAGCCGTGCATCCGGTATTTGCGCTATCCAGGCATTGATCTCCTCATCTTTTGGAGGTCGACCCTGACGCTGCTCTTCATGCTCGACCCATTCGTAGAGTTCTGCCGAGAAGGCCCCGTAGGCCAGCAAGGCCACTTCAGGCGGGTCGTCTTCGCCGTTCCCGCGGGTAAAGGCTTCGAAAACGTCCCTAGGGTTCGCAGGCATCGATGAGTCGATGCGGTCAAGCGGAGTGCGCGGCCAACGACTTCAAGACTTCCTTCCACCCCGTGGCCGCGGCTCGTAACGGCAGCTATCGTGGTCCTTGGTGCGGCCATCTCGCCCTTTGACCACCACCTCGTGCCGGCTACGGCCAAGCGCGGCCGAGACCCGTCGCGTATTGACCGCAACGATCTCACCGCTCTTGCTGCGAATCCGATCAAACGATCCGCCGGACTGGTTGTTGGTCATTCGCCCAGTGGTCATATATCGACCGGTGCGAGCATCTCGCTTCATATCCGTCCTCAGCGCGCTTTTGCTAGTTTCACAGATGGGTACTCGACCGCGCAAGAGTAATATCCGGCAGCACCGTATTTATCGCTCGTGGGCACTGTTGATCACATAGAGGTTGAGGCCGACTGGCCGCGTGATGAAGCCGACGGCCACCTTGCCTGCCGCCGGCCTATGCGTCGGCGGCGCGCGGCGCTACCGTCGCGCCGAGCGCCTGAACCGATAGCACGACCGGGAGAGGGAAATGCCCGACCAGCCGCTGACCGAGGCCGAGCTCGCGGAGCTGCGCAAGTACGACACGCCGACCATCTGCAATGCGCTCGAGCTGGTGGCGCCCGAGCGGCGCGCGCTCGGCTTCACTACGGAGACGCTGATCTGCCCCTTCCCGCAGCTGCCGCCCATGGTCGGCTACGCGCGCACGGCGCTGATCCGCTCGGCGCTGCCGTCGGGCCTGTCCGCGGCCGAGCAGCGCAAGGCGAGGCTCGAGCACTATCGCTACGTCGCCGATGGCAGCGGCCCCAGGGTCGTGGTGATCCAGGACCTCGATTCGCGGATCGGCTTCGGCTGCTTCTGGGGCGAAGTGCAGACGGCGATCCACAAGGCGCTCGGCTGTCTTGGGCTCGTCACCAACGGTGGCGTGCGCGACCTCGATGCCATCGCGCCGGAATTTCAGGTGCTGTGCGGCAAGGTCACGCCCTCGCACGCGCACGTGCACGGCATCACGATCGGCGGCACGGTCGACGTGTTCGGCATGATCGTGCGCTCGGGCGATCTGATTCACGCCGATCGGCACGGCGCCGTGGTGATCCCGCACGAGGTCGCGCGCGAGGTGGCGGGCGCGGCCGAGCTCTGCGCGCGGCGCGAGGCGCCGATCCTCAAGGTCGCGCGCAGCCGGGACTTCTCGCTCGAGGCGCTCGAGCGGGCGATGGCCGATGCGGCCGAGATCCACTGAGGAGTCCGGATCATGTCGCTTACTGGCAAACGGGTGATGGTGGTTGGAGGCGGCTCCGGCATCGGGCTCGCCGCCGCGAGGCGTCTCGCCGGCGCGGGCGCTCGCGTAGTCGTCGTCGGTCGCTCGACGGACAAGCTCGCCAGGGCCAAGGCCGAAATCGCCGGCGATGTCGAGACCCGGGCCGCGGATCTGGCGGACGAGGCCGCGGCCAGGCGGCTGTTCGATGGCATCGGGCCGCTCGACCATCTGGTGATCACGGCTGCCGGCAGCCCGGCCTGGGGCCCGTTCCACGAGCTCGAGCCGGCGTGTCTGCGGGCCGCATTCGAGGGCAAGTTCTGGCCCTATTTCCACGCGGCCCGCTACGGCGCGCCCTTGCTCGCGAAAGACGGCTCGATCCTGTTCATGACCGGCGGCGCCAGCCGCTCGGCGATCCCCGGCACGGCGGGGCTTGCCGCGGTCAACGGCGCGATCGCAGCGATGGCGCGAACGCTGGCGAGAGAGCTGGCCCCGATCCGCGTGAACGTGCTCTCGCCCGGCTTCGTCGACACGCCGGCCTATGACGCGATGCCGGCGGACGCCCGCGCGAACCTCTATCGAAGGATGGCCGAGGCGGTCCCGCTCGGGCGGATCGGGGCGGGAGATGAGCTGGCCGGGGCGGCGGTCTTTCTGCTCGCGAACGGCTTCACCACGGGCGCTCTGCTGGACGTCGACGGCGGCCGGCGGCTGGTCTGAGCGGCGCGGGTCGCCCGGCGTTCTGATCGATTGACGAAGCTCGCCCCGCTGGTCAGAGTTGGGCCAACCCAACCAGACCAAGGGAGGCAACGAGGTCCATGGCGGCGCCTGGCTTGAAGGATATGGCCCGGAGCCCGGAGCTCAAGCTCGGCCACTTCATCGTCGAATTCGCGACCCCCGGGATCGGCCAGATCCTGAAGGCGGCCGGTTGCGATTTCGCGCTCTTCGACACCGAGCATTCGGGCTTCGGCTTCGAGACCATCAAGAGCGTGCTGCGCTACATGCAGGCGGCCGATCTGCCGACCGTGGTGCGGGTGCCGTCCAAGGAGTACCACCACATCGCGCGCGCCGCCGACATGGGCGCCGAGGGCATCATGCTGCCGATGGTCGGCTCGCCCGAGGAGGCGCGCGCGATCCTCGATTGCCTGAAGTACGTACCGGACGGACGGCGCGGCGTGGCCCTCGGGATCGCGCACGATCGCTACCTGCCCGGGCCGACCATGGGAAAGCTGGCTGCGGCCAACCGGTGGACCACGCTCTTCGCTCAGATCGAGACCCGCGAGGGGGTCGAGAACGCCGACGCGATCGCCGCCACGGGCGGGGTCGACTGCCTCTGGATCGGCCATTTCGATCTCAGCTGCTCGCTCGGCATTCCCGGCCAGTTCGAGCACCAGGACTTCACCGATGCGGTCAAGGCGGTCGCCAAGGCCTGCAAGAAGCGAGGCAAGGCGCTCGGACGCCTGGTGCCTACGGTCGACGAAGCGGTCCGCCTGCGCGAGCAGGGCTTCGACTTCCTCTGCTACTCGGGCGACGTCTGGGCGCTCCAGGGCGCGGTCCAGGCGGGCATCGCCGAGATCCGCGCGCGCACGGCGGTCGAGGGCAAGGACAAGTCGAAACGGTCGAAGAAGAAAAAGAAGTAAGTGGTGCGGAGGCAATCATGAGCAAGTTCCGGGTCGCGCTCAGCGGCGACTTCAAGAAGCCGGACGGCAGCCCGGCCTTTCCGGATTTCGATCTCGCACCGCTCGAGCAGAATCCGGCGGTCGAGCACAGCTTCATCAAGACGAACGGGGTGATCCAGGCGGCCGATCTCGACGGCTTCGATGCGCTGATCCTGCTGATTCCGCGGATCGAGCCGGAGAGCTTTCCCGCCGACGGCCGGCTCGCGATCATCGCCCGCTTCGGGGTCGGCTACGACACGGTCAACGTGCAGGCCTGCACCGACCATGGCTGCGCGCTGGCGATCACCCCGGACGGGGTGCGCCGGCCGGTCGCGGTCGCGATCCTGACCTTCATGCTGGCCCTGACCGGCAGGCTCGCAGCCAAGGACCGGATCACGCGCCAGGGCCCGGAGGGCTGGGCGCGGCGGAGCGAGCTCATGGGCACGGGCCTGATCGGGCGCACGCTCGGCCAGCTCGGCATCGGCAACATCGGCGCCGAGGTGTTCCGCCTCGCCAAGCCCTTCGGGATGCACTACATCGCGCACGATCCCTACGTCGACCCCAAGGTCGCCAAGGAGCTCGGCGTGCGCCTGGTCGGCCTCGAGGAGCTGTTCCTCGAGGCGGACGTGCTCTCGGTCTCCTGCCCGCTCAACGACGATACCCATCACATCGTCAATGCCGAGCGCCTCGCCCTGATGAAGCCGAGCGCCTATCTGATCAACACCGCGCGTGGCCCGGTGGTCGACGAGAAGGCGCTGGCCAGGGTCCTGCAGGAGGGCCGGATCGCGGGCGCCGGGCTCGACGTCTTCGAGCAGGAGCCGAGCCCCACGGACAACCCGCTCTACCAGCTCGACAACGTGCTCCTGACGCCGCACGCGCTCTGCTGGACCGATCAGTGCTTCGCCGGCATCGGTGCGGCCGACGTCAAGGCGGTGTTCGATGTCATGCACGGCCGCGTGCCGACCGGGATCGTCAACCGCGAGGTCGTCGATCAGCCGGCCTGGCAGGCGAAGCTCGAGCGCTATCGCGGCCAGTTCGGCGGGTAGTGGGCTTCCGTCACGGCATGGCGCCGACGAGGCGCAAGAGCATGCCGGCAACGGCCGCGCCGGCAAGCAGCGGCAGGATGCCGAGCTGGTAGCGGAAGACGGCGATCAGCGCCGCGCCCGCCAGTGCGCCCGCCCAAGGGTCGAGACTCGCCGGAACCGGCAGATCCAGGCTCCAGCCGAAGGCGCTGACCCGGCGGATCTGATGGAACATGGTGTGGATCGCGAACCAGATCGCGAGGTTGAGGATGACGCCGACGACCGCCGCCGTGATCGCCGAGAGCGCGCCGCCGAGCGCCCGATGGCCGCGCAGGCGCTCGACGAACGGCGCGCCGAGAAAGATCCAAAGGAAGCAGGGGGTGAAGGTCACCCAGGTCGTGAGCAGGCCGCCGATGGTTCCGGCCAGCGCCGGGTGGAGAGGGCCGGGCGCTCGATAGGCCGCCATGAAGCCCACGAACTGAACGACCATGATCAGCGGGCCGGGCGTCGTCTCGGCCATGCCGAGCCCGTCCAGCATCTCGCCCGGGGCGAGCCAGCCATAGTCGCCCACCGCCTGCTGGGCGACGTAGGCGAGCACGGCATAGGCCCCGCCGAACGTCACCATCGCCATCTTGCTGAAGAAGACCGCGATCTGGCTGTAGACGCTGCCAGCTCCGAGCGTCAGCAGAATCGCCGCCACCGGAGCGAGCCAGAGCAGCAACCAGACCGCGGCCATTGACACCGTGCGCGCCACCGACGGTCGCGCATGCGGCGGCAGCGCCTCGCCCAGAACCGTATCGTCAACTGAGGCGCTCCCCTGCCCGCCTGCGTCGTGGCTGCCTGCCGGGCGAAACTGCGACAGGCCGAGCCGCCCGCTGACGAAGCCCGCTACGCCGGCCGCCAGCACGATCAGAGGGAACGGCGCGTGTAAGAAGAAGATGCCGACGAAGGACGCGGCCGCGATCGCGAGCATGACGCGGTTCTTGAGTGCCCGTCTGCCGATCCGGACGACCGCATGCAGCACGATCGCGAGCACGGCCGCCTTGAGGCCGAAGAACAGGGCGGCGACGAGGCCGACCTTGCCGTAGGCGGCATAGACGTAGCTCAGGCCCATGATTGCGATCATCCCGGGCAGGACGAACAGACCGCCTGCGAGAATCCCGCCCCATGTGCGATGCAGGAGCCAGCCGACATAGGTCGCGAGCTGCTGCGCTTCGGGGCCGGGCAGCAGCATGCAGAAGTTGAGCGCGTGCAGGAACCGGCTCTCCGACACCCAGCGCTTTTCTTCCACGAGGATGCGATGCATCACGGCGATCTGCCCGGCGGGCCCGCCGAAGCTCAGCATGGCCACCCGGATCCACACCCGGAGCGCCTCGCCGAACGAGGGATAGGGCGGAGCGCTCACCGCCCGGTGCGCACCGAGGCTGACCGTGGTTTCGAGCATCTCAGGCACCCGGCTTCTTCGATGGCCAGTTATGGGTCTCGTCGGTCGCGTCCCGGCACCACCGATAGAACGCGTCGTAGAGCGCAAGCCCGGCCTCGAGCTGGGCGAGGTCGTCGGCATACATTCGCGACAGGCCAAGCGATGCCGCGAGCAGGCCGGCCGCCTCCGGGGCGAGGTCGAGGCGGGCGGTATCGGCGCCGCGCACGATGGTCGCGAGACGCTCGAGCGGCTCGGCCCTGATGTCGAACTCCTCGATCATCGTGTCGAAGGTGCAGCGCTCGCCGCGGTGGCTCCAGAAGACACCCTCGACGTCGAACGGCGTGGCGCCGAAGCGCTCGGCCACCGCCTCGACCTCTGGCGGCGACACGAACAGGAACACGGCCGCCGGGTCGACGAACCGGCGGATGAGCCAGGGGCAGGCGATGCGGTCGATCTTGGGGCGCGAGCGGGTCACCCAGACGGTCCGGCCCTGTACATCAGGGCGCGGCAGCTTGTCGGCCTGCACCATGGGCAGTCCCGCCTTCGCCCAGGCTTCGATGCCGCCCTCGAGGCTGTCGGCCGGCACACCTTCATGACGGAGCCAGGCCGCGGCTCCCTGGCTGAGCTTCAGCCCCTTCTGACAGATCACGATCGCGGACCGTCCGGCGAACTCGCGCGCCCAGTCCGGCGCCCGCTCGTACGGCCGCCGCACGGAGCCGGGGATCAGCCTGGGCAGGACCGCGAAATCCTCATCGAGACAGACGTCGATGAGCGCCGGGCACCTCGGCGTGCCGATCAGTCGGGCGAGCTTGTCGACGGAGATGGTGTTGATCGACGACATGTGCGTCCTCCTTGGTGGGATCAGGACGCGATGCTTCAGCATGTCGCCTCATGGGGAGATCGCGATCCCCATGGCGACACTACAGACCCGGCGCAGGCTCGCTGTCAAGACCTGCGCGAGATCGCCCGGAGCTGCGGCTCAGCCATGAACGGCGCCGGGGGTCAGGCCGATATGGTCCTGCCCCACCACTTCGGTCCGTACCAGATCGCTTACGCTATCAACCCGACACTATCCTGCAACCCAGGATGGACGTGACATCCGATGTCGGCTATCGAGAACGCAATGGTTTCGTAACGCCCGGACGGAAATAATTCGATGCCTGCTGCACTTCGCGAGGCAGAGGCCGCGGAGATTGAGGTGTTTCTTGTCGAGGACACGACCCTTGACGGGATCCCCATCTGGCATGCGTCGACTCGGCCGGGCGAGTTGAGCGCGGTCTGGAACGTAAAGGACAGCCTTGGAATCGGACGAGCCACGTTGCGGTTCCGGTGTCCCAGAGCTGCTCGCGCTTGGCCGAGCATTTCCGTGATATTTCGCAACAATCCAGTCCTGGCGGATAGATCTGGTCGTACCCGACGTATTGAAGCCTAATCCGCCGGGGGCCGCAGCATTGGGCCTGCCGCCCGAGGTTCGTGGCTCGCACAGCCACACATGGCATGACAATCGAGCGCAGCTCTGGTCGCAGGACCTATGGAGCCTACCCTATCGGAGGCCGCTGCCCGTCACGATCCGAAGACTGCCGCAGGCTGTTGCGTCTCTGGCAGCCGAGATTAAGCTCTTCTTGGAGCCTGAGCAGCGACAGTTCGACGTGCCGCCGCAGACCGATCTTTTCGAGGGGCAATGAGCGATGATTTGTGACGAGGTGCAGACGGCTCTTAGTCCGTTCCATGACTGCGTCGTAACAGCGGATGGCGCACGGGTCACGACTCACTGTCTCTACCCTTCGTTTGACCCGGTCGTGGTATTCGTTGCCCGCATTGGCGATACGTACCGCGTCCACGACGGCGGTGGTGCCGAACGGACGGCGTGGACGCATGGCCGCGACGAACACCTGATCGCCAGAATGCTGGCGCGATATGCTGACAGACACCAGATCAAGCTCGTTGACGGCGCGCTCGTTGCGGTGGCGCAAAGCGATGAGTGGCTACTATCGGCGATTCTCACAGTGGCGAATGCGTCAGCCGGCGCGGCGAACGCGATTGTCGAGCGATCGAGGGCGACCGTAGAGAGCGCTCTCCGCGACAAGGTCGATCACGTTCTGTCGAAGGCCTTTGATGCCAACGTCGTCGTCCGCGAGTTTCCCTTCACTGGACGCAGTGGCAAGGAGCACCATTTCGACTTCGCCATTCGCCAGCCGCATCAGCATTTGCTGCTGATCGACGCCGTGGTGCCGCATCACGTTTCTGTATCAGCAAAGTACGTCGCCTTTGCTGACACTCGGCTTGATCGCGGCGATAGCATCGAGCGCTTCGCAGTCTATGACCGACCGCTGGAGGCGGGCGATGTCTCCTTGTTGCAGCAGGTGGCCGATCTAGTCCCGCTCCGTTCCCTGGAGCCGGGAATCAAACGCGCGCTGGCGCAAGACGCGGCGGCGCAATGACAGAGGGCTACCTCAGCCGTGCACGGCGCCAAGCGTGAGGCCGCGCACTAAATGGCGCTGGACCAGCATGCCGAGGATGATCGAGGGCACGAGCGAGGTCACCGCGAGCGCGCTCGCTTCGCCGTACTGCGCACCCTGGAAGCCAAGGAAGGCGCGGAAGATGGTCGGCAGGGTGAACGCGTAGCGGCTGGTCAGGTTGAGGGCGAAGAAGAACTCGGTCCAGACGAAGATGAAGGCGAACACCGCGGCGACGACGATCCCCGGCATGGCGAGCGGCAGGGCTACCCGCCAGAAGGCGCCAAAACGGGTGCAGCCATCGACCAGCGCCGCCTCCTCCATCTCCTTCGGCAGCTGGCGGAAGTAGGCGTACATCATCCAGACCGAGAGCGGCAGCGTGATCACGGTATAGATCAGGGTGAGCCCGATCCGCGAATCGTAGAGGCCGAGGCCGCGGTATAGCAGGAACACGGGCAGCACGATCGCGATCGGCGGTAAAAAGCGCTGCGAGAGCACCCAGAACGAGAGGTGCGGCCCGCCGGTGTTGAAGCGGGCGAAGCTGTAGCCCATGAGCGTGCCGAGCAGCGCCGAGAGGACGGTGGTCGCGGTCGCGACGATGAAACTGTTGATCATACCCTCGAGACCGCGATAGGCGAACAGCGCCGCCGTGTAGTGCCCGATGGTCGGCTCGGCCGGGAACCAGACAGGCGGCGTCGTGAGATAGTCGGTGACTGGCTTGATTGAGGTGACCGCGACCCAGTAGAGCGGCGCCAGCACGAACAGCACGATCAGGCCGACGTAGAGGTAGCGGAAGACGTCGAAGCCCAGTCGGAACTTCGGGCGGCTTCGGGGCGTTCGGGCAAACGCCGCCATCAGCGGGTCTCCGGACGCAGCAGGCGGCGCACCAGCGCCATGATGACGATCGCCGAGAGGATCAGGAAGATCCAGCTCCCGGCCGTGGCCTTGGACAGATGGAACTGCTGGAAGCCGATCTGATAGAGGTAGAAGGACGCGGTATAGGTACTGGAGCCCGGCCCGCCGCCGGTCATGACGTAGATGACGTCGAACAGCTTGACCGCATCGAGCAGGCGGAAGGTGATCGCGAGCAGGATGATTGGTGCCAGCTGCGGCAGCGTCACGTAGGTGAAGGTCTGCCAGCGCGTGGCGCCGTCGAGCTCGGCCGCCTCGAACAGCTCGGGCGGGATCGCGGCGAGACCCGAGAGCAGGATGACGAACATGAAGGGCGTCCACTGCCAGGCGTCGGCGGTGATGATGGCGACGAAGTTCCAGGGCGTCTGGGTCAGCCAGCTGATCTCGACCGGGTGGCCGAGCAGCTTGCTCAGAATGTAGTTGGTCGGGCCGAAAGGCTGCTGCAGCAGGAGCGACCAGAGCTGGCCGACGATCACCGGGCTGATGAAGAGCGGCACGATGAGGAGCGGCATGATCAGGCCCCGGCCCCGGAAAGTCCTGACCATGGCGAGCGCCAGGAGGAGGCCGAGCGCGAACTCGACCGCCACGCTGGCGACCGACAGAATCACGGTGTTGACGAGGGACAGGCGGGCAATCGGGTCGTTCACGATCTCTCGGAAATTCTGCCAGCCGATGAAGGCATGGCCAGGGATCTGGAAGTCATAGTTTACGAAGGCGACCCAGACCGAATAGATCAGGGGATAGATCGAGAGCGCCAGGATCAGGAGCGCGGCCGGCAGCACGAGCAGCCAGCCAATGTGCCGGTCGGCCCATGAGAACGCACCTCTAGGGCCGGCGGCGCGACGGATCGCGGCACCGTCTACGCCAACGCCATCGGCCATGGCACGCCCCGGTTCCCGCTGCGCAAGTCAGAAAGCTCCAGGCATGAGGCGCCGGACCGCGATCGCGGCCCGGCGCCCAGGTCAGCCCCGCGGATCACCCGGGTCAGGTGATATGCGCGGCTAGACCCATGGTCTCGATCGTGTGGTCGGCGTAAGAGCCGGGCAGCTTCAGGAATTGCTGATAAGCATCGCGCTGGCTGTCGATGCCCAGCTTCTGGGTGGTCGTATCCCACTCCGCGGCCGCCCGCTGGAGCGCGGTCTTCGAATCCTCTCCTGCCCAGACCGCGGTGCACATGCGGTCGATCGAGAGCGCGTAGTCCTGCCAGCCGGGCATGATCATGTCGAGGACGGCGCCATTGGCCGAGTTGTTGAGATTGATCAGATAGGCCTTGGCGTTCGGCCAGAGCGAGCGGTAGAGCGGCGAGGTGTAGTGCGACAACCGATAAGGATCGCGAAGCGCGAACGGCGCCATCACCCGCGCGAGCGAGACCGCCGGGCTGGTCGCCCACTGCATGAACAGGTACGCGGCTTCTTCGTTGCTCGAGTCCGCGGCCAGCGCCTTCACGTAGCCTGATGCCATTTCGGGATTGCCGCCGGGCACCACGGCGTAGCCGACCTTGCCGACGATTGTCGAGTTGGGCACGAACGTTATCGCCTTGTCGCGTTGCGCGTAGTTCTCGCTCATGCGGCCGGTCGGCGGCCAGGAGAACAGCATCGCCGCCTTGCCCTGCAGCCAGGCGACCCAGGCGGCAACCGCGTCCATTTCGTTGTTGCCCGGGACGGACGCCGCGTTGGCGGCGATCATCTGCTTGAACGTGGTCAGGCCGGCGTCGGAGTCGAGCTGCGCCTTCATACTTTGCTCTTCGAAAAACTTGCCGCCGTTGTTGCGATATTGCTGCAGGAAGGAGAACTGATTGCCGGGGTTGCCCGCTTTGCGGAAGTGGACGGCGCCATAAACGTTCGGCGCCAGCTGATCGGTGATGAACTGGGCCACTTGATTGTATTCGTCCCAGGTCTGAGGCACACGCAGGTCTTGATTGTACTTGGCCTTGTACGCCTGCTGCAGCTTAGGATCGCCGAAGATGTCGGTGCGGTAGTAGAGTGCCAGCACGTCACCGTCGTCGAAGAAGCCCCAGCGCTTGCCCTTGTAGGTCGGCAGGAACTGGTACAAGGGGTGGTAATCCTCGAGATCGGCCTTGTTCATGTGCTTCGCGACGTAGTCGTCGATCGGCACAATTACGCCACCATTCGCCATCGCGGGAATCCAGGCCGGCTCGATGTCGAGGATGTCGTAGGCGCCGGAGCCGGCGATGTGCTCGGCGATCGGCTTGGAGTATTGATCCGGGTGCGGCAGTTCCTCGACGTTGAAGCCTATGCCGGTCAGGTCCTGCCAGAGCGGGCCCGAGAAGTACCGGGGCTCGAGTGCCTGCAGTTGGACCTCGTAGGTCATGTTGAGGGTCGCCCCCTCGTACTGCTTGGCGGCCTGGACGGCCCGGTATGCCGAGTTCTCGGGCGGACCTTCCTTCGACGCCTTGACCGCCGCGGCCTGCGCCTTGCCGTATGGCGTGCTCGGGTCGGCGAGCTCGACCGCGGCGAGGGCCGCGCTCGAGCCGAGCCCGGTCCCCAACAGGGCGAGGCCCGGCCGCGCGAGTGCAGTCGCCCCGCCCATCTCGACCAGTCGCTCGAGGAAAGTCCGCCGCGAGGTGTCGCCTCGCAGCCAAGCGTCCACCTCCTCGCTCAGGCCCGCCTGGAAGTCACGCCGCTCGCGCTCGCTACTCATTGCCGGTCCTCCCTGATGCTTCCCTCACGGCAGCCGGCCGGGATTTGCCTCGGCCTGCGGCCGGGGCCCAGGAAACGCGATTCCGAAGCGGCTGACAAGCGGCGGCATTTTGGCCCCCTGCGCGGTCGCCGGGCTCCGATTGAAAGGATCAGCCCAGCTGGAAAGCGAGGCCGAGCAGCCAGAGACCGCCGGCCACGGCGGCGCTCGCGAGCGCGTAGCGCAGGTAGACCGCGCGGAGCGTGTGGCCGACGATCCGCTGCGCGTGCTCGTCGGGCATGCCGAGCCGCTGGTCGAGGATCAGCCAGACCTCGGTCGACCGGTAGGGCTGCACCGGCGCCCGCTCGGCCTTGAGCTGCAGGACCGCGGCCATGAGGAGGGTGAGCGCGCCGCCGGTCTTGAGCGCCATCACCGGCGCGAAGATCAGGCCCAGAACCACGGTCACGATGGCGAGCGCACCGAACCCTACGGCCCGGCCGACCGAGATCTCGGCAGCTTGCTCGATCCGGTGCAAGGCTATCGCCCGCTGGTGGTTCGCGCGCTCGGCACCAGACCAAATTGATACAGGACCAGCCAATAGGCAATCAACAGAATGATCAGCCAGAAGGCGGCCGCGATCGGCCGGCCGCGCCCGGCGAGAAAGCGCGGCGTGAGCGGCTCGGCGAGACGCAACAGCGGCTCGGTGATCAGGACCAGCAGGCGCCAGACGAAGTTGGTGCTCTGCGGCGCAACGAACAGGCTCAGAGCCAGCCGCGCGAGCAGCAGCGCCACAAAATAGTACACGAAATAATAGGCAAGATAATAGTACCAGAAACCCCTCAGGATCTCGGTGCTGTCCGGCTGATCCATGACAGAGACCCGCGTGAACGGTCGGTGGGAGCCGAGAAGGAAGCAGGGCCCGCTGAGCGGGCCCTGCGCAATGCGGGACAGGCGGCCGCGGTGGACCGCGCCGCCCCCCTTCAGTGCTGGATCTGCCGCGCCGCCATCAACGGCATGTCGCCGCTCGGGATGCGCACGCTGTCGACCAGATCCTGCATCTCCTTGCTCGGCGCCGGCGTCATCAGGCTGACCACGACGGTGACGATCAGGCAGAGCGGGAGGCCGAAGAGGGCGGAGGAGATGTTCTTGACGCCCCACCACAGCTCCATCCCGCCGAACTGGGTGGCGATCAGGTAGTAGAGGCACACGCCGAAGCCCACGATCATGCCGGCGCAGGCGCCCGCCTTGGTGGTCCGCTTCCACCATATGCCGAGCACCAGCGGCACGAACAGCCCCGCCGCAGCGAGCGAGAAGGCCCAGGCGACCATGGCGACGATCACGGCCGGTCGGAACGAGGCGAGATAGGCGCCGAGTACCGCCACCAGCACCAGCAGCACACGGGCGACCGTCAGACGCCGTGTTGTCGTCGCCTTCGGGTCGATCATCTGATAGTAGACGTCGTGCGAGAGGGCGTTGGCGATGGCGAGCAGGAGGCCATCGGCGGTGCTCAGCGCCGCGGCCAGACCGCCGGCCGCGACCAGGCCCGCGATCACGTAGGGCAGCCCCGCGATCTCGGGCGTCGCGAGAACGATCGCGTCCGGGGCAAGCTTGAGCTCCGAAAGCTGAAGGATGCCATCGCCATTGCCGTTGGTCGTGCAGCCGGCGACGGTGGTCGCCGCGTTGACGGCATCGCAGATCGAGACGAGGCCCACGGTGCCCCATCTGCTGACCCAGACCGGTAGGGTCGCGATCGCCTGCCCGATGACGTGGGTGTAGACCTCGAGCTTGGCGAAGGCGGCGTAGGCCGGCGCCGTGAAGTAGAGCAGAAAGATGAAGAACAACGACCAGCCCACGGACATCCGGGCCGCGCGCACGCTCGGCGTGGTGAAGTAGCGCATCAGGATATGCGGCAGCGACGCCGTGCCGATCATCAGGCAGAGGATGAGCGCGAAGAAGTTCAGCGCGTCCGCCTGCACGAAGGGCGCGACGTGCGCCTTGTCGATCCCCATCTGCTGCTCGAGCCGGCTGATCTCCTGCAGCGCCTGACCATAGGTGAGCTCGGGTATCGGCAGGCCATAGAGCTGGGCCGAGAGGATCGCGACCGGCAGGATGTAGGCGACGATCAGAACGATGTACTGGGCGACCTGGGTCCAGGTCACCGCGCGCATGCCGCCCAGCATCGAGCAGACGAGGATGCCGGCGAGGCCGACGAACACCGCGACCTCGAAGGGGATCTGCAGGAACCGCGACGTGATGATGCCGACCCCCACGGTCTGCGCCACGAGATAGGTGAAGCTGGCCGAGAACAGCACGACGATGCCGAGCAGCCGCGGCAGGTGCCCTTCGTAGCGCGCGCCCAGGAAGTCGGGCACGGTGAAAATGCCGAAACTACGCATGGCCGCTCTTCGAAGCGGCCATTTTGCTTTGCAAGTCAAGCAGTTGCCCGGCCCGAGCTGAGGCTCGGCGACAGCCTTGTCGCAACGGCACGCAACAAGGCGAATCAACAGATTCCGAGACGCGACGGCACGTTCATGCGACACTGGCGCGACAAGCGGGAGAGCGCGCGCCGATGTCCGAACGGCTCGAAGCGGCGATCGAGGAATACCTGGCCTATCAGCGGCTGCTGGCCGATATGGCTACCGACGCCGACCAGATGACGCTGCGCCGCCAGCTCGCGGAGGTCCGGGACGCCGCGGACCGACTGCTGCGTGCCCTTCAGCCGTTCCGGCTCCATGCTCCCATGAATGGATGGAATTTGCTGGCGCGGGTCTGTCTCGAGCAGGACCCAAGGGACCCGGAGTTACAACAGGTCATCTCTGAACCGCTTTCCGCCATCGTGTCGATTATCTGTCTCCGGGCTAATGCGGCGCGCGGCGAGGCGGCCCTGCGCGCGAGCCTGGGCAAACCCGGCAATCCAAAGCTTGCTCGCTCCGAGCATGTCTGGCTGGCGGCGCGTGCGCTCGAATGCGCCCCGGAGGGCGCGCCGTCGCGC